>WAQS01000140.1 GCA_015520115.1 Ferroglobus sp. | reverse complement strand
TTAACAGCCTGTGAAACTGCACCTCCACCCATCGTGTATCCAGCTAAAAATACATCCCTTCCTTCTTCTGCAAGCCTCCTTATTTTTCTACCGAGTATAACCGTGGGAGAAGGTAGAATTGCTCTAACGAAGTTTCTTGGATTTTCATTCGAGTCGAAGAGCATGAAGTCTTGCGTTCTCGATCCAACATCGAGGGTGAAGACGAGCATAATTCAAGATTCGCAAAGAAATATATATCTTCTACTCCAGAAAGTTTTAAATAATATCAAGTTAATTTGATTTCATGGGTTGCCTAAATTGCAAGAATTACAAAAAGCTCGACCACTATCGGTGCGTGTACTTTGAGAATAAGATATCTAAGGTCTTTCCGAACTGGACTGAAGATTTTAGAGAAGGAAGAATAAGGTTCAAAAGCTGTGGGTTCTTCAAACCTCAGTAATCGGCAAATTCATCACTTTTCAGTTAGGGGAGGGGCCATCATCGGTATGTAGAAATTGTTCGTCGGAAGATAAAAATTTACTTCGAGTGTCTGAGATTAAAAAATGGTGTTTAGAAAAGCGAACTACGAAAAGTACCTTTTCAACAGACCTTTAAGAGCTTCGGCATGCCTGTATTCATCTCTTGAAGCTTCATCCCATATGTCATGAGCTTCATCTATTCCAAGCTCCTTCGCTTTGACAGCCACTTCCCTCTTCCACTTGTTCGCCTTCATTTCCCCTTCAAGCATGTACTCAAGGCTTTCCTTCAGCGAATCCTTTATCATTCCGTTCAACTCAGCAAACCTTGCTGCATGATAGGCTTCGTCCATAGCTATGCTCTTTAGAATCGCCGCAATTTCCGGATAACCCTCCCTCTCAGCTTGTCTGGCTATTGCTAAATACAAGCCGACTTCCATCGTTTCTCCTCTGAACTCGTTGTTTACAGCCTCTTCAAGCTCCGTTCCCTTCGTCACACCAATCTTGTTCTTATTATCTCCGTACTCCACCATGCTTTCTTTTCCACTCTTGTTTCATATAAATCTTACGGTTAGATTAATGTCGAACCGATAGATTTATATCGTACGAACGAGAAGCTAATATGTGATCGACGAAAGCAAGGTGAAAATCCTTGAAGCGTTGAAGAAACCTAAAACGGTAACTCAGCTCTCTAAGGAGTTGAAATTAAGCAAAGCCACCGTCTCTCATCACTTAAAGCACCTTGAAAGGCTCGGATTTGTTAAAGTAGTTTCGACGAAGTTGGAGAGGAATTTCATAAAGAAGTATTACGTATCAAGGCTTCACAATCCTGAGTTCATCCTCCCTCACGAAAAGCTGATTCTCGAAGACTTCGAGTTAAGCAGAGGAGAACTCCTTAGAACGCTTCTCAGGCTTTTAAACGTTGTGAGCTTGAATAACTCCTTGCTTCTTAAAAAAGTGGGATTCGACGTGGGATATTTCGCCATCGCCGAAAGAGTTGACGACGGCTTGGAGTCCTTAGCTGACCTCTGGGAGAAGCTAAAGCTCGGGAAAGTTGCGGAGGTAAGCAAAGAAAAATTCGTTGTGGAGGATTGTTACAACTGCGCTCATCTTCCCGCCACCGGAAAGCCCTACTGCAAGATCGACGAAGGGATAATCGAAGGAGTTCTTAGGAAGAAAAGCGGAGAGGTTTATGAAGTCGAGGAAGTTAAATGCTGGGGAACCGGCTATGACGTTTGCGAGTTCAGAATAAGGAAGCTACCTTGAGCTAAGTCTTTCTTTGACTTCTCTGATCTTTTTAGCGTAGTAGGGGAGTAAAAGCGGAATAGCCCATTCCGTCGGTTCGGCAAGACTGAAGCGAGATCTTGCCTCCGGAAACGCGAGCATTAGAAAAAGGAGAAGGACAATCATTCCGGCGTTGAGGTGAGGATTTGCGAGGAATACTATAAACAGCAGAATTATCGACCTAATTACAATTCCCCGCTTCGCAACTTTCAGCTTCCCTTCGTATATCTGAAGATCGAGTTTTAAGTCATGATGGTCTTTTTTCTTTATTTCTTCTTCTCCTCTCACCTCGTAAACGCTGAGAATTTGCCCCAAATCTTTAAGATTTCTCGGGATTTTTACGTCGACTCCATTTAAGTAAACTACAACGACCACCTTTCCACCTTCCAACTCGTACTCCACCTTTCTCAAACCGATTCTTGTGTAGTAAACCCTCTTTTCGAATTTTAATTCTCTCGTTCTGAAAAACTCCTCGATCGTCCTCAAAGCGGTTTCAGCGTCGCACCTTAGCGAGAGTTTCACAAATACGGGGTTTCTTTATAACCTAAAAATTTTTCTAAGATGAGGGCTTTATCGCTATCTCCGTCTCGTCTATTACATCTGACGCAAAGGGTATGTCGAGTACCAGCCTCAGCTTAGCCGATCTTATCTTCGACCATGCATCACCCATTATAACTGGTCCTTTTATACCGGCTTTCTCCATCACCCGTCTCGGGGAAATTGGACTCAAACTGGATGCAAGGATGTATATCACGTTATCCAACGCTGGTTTCCACGAAAACCGTACTTCGCCTGGCATTTTCATTCTGGCCAGCATAGCTCCATACCTTGTCATGCCGTGATCGAATACAAGCTCTAACCTGAGCTCCTTCGATTTACCGCTCGCAGATCTACTGTAGGTTAGCGTACCTTCAATCCTTCCATCGATTACTTTCAACTCAGCAACTCCCATTCTTCTTTCTTAGATACTTCAAGTTCTAAAAAGAGTAACTTCGTGGTTTAAGGGCGGTATAACACCGAGCACTATCTGAATACCTTTGACCGTTAGCTCAGGCTCTACTATTTCATATCCGGGGATTTTTACCCACTTGGGCGCGCTTATCTTTATTCCGGACACATTCGCCACTATATCTACGCTACTCACATCCGCTGTAGGCTCAAGCTCTTGGATGTACTCAGCCTCCTTATCGACATTCCCGAAAAACAGTTGAAACTTTCTACCGTGCTCGCCGCTTTCATCGGCTCTAATGGTTATTATACCTCTTCTTGCCAATATCGGTCTTTCCATTACGAGTTTATCCCCTTCCACTCTGAGAAGGCTGGACAAACGTTCTAAGACTCTGGAGATCTTTGAGTCGTGGTACCAAATTAACATGAACCCCCCGAATCCTCCAACGACCAGAAGAGAAAGAATTGAAAGCTTCATTAAGTCCAGATTCCTATTTATGGCTAAGCTCCCTTTTAGTATCGCTAACAAGATTAGCAGACTACTAACTCCCAAAGTCAAGCAAACTACCAAAGGACCTCGTCTAAGTCCGCTCTTGAATACTATGAGTTCTGCCACCCTTTCACCTCCGCAATTTTTCGTTAGTTGAGCTAAAAGATTGAACCTCCACCGCTTCGAAGCTCATCAGTAGATTGAATAATATTCCGGTAAAGTAAAATTTACGAATCTCGGTAAAGCTTAAAAATCTTGATGAAGATTTAAAGTCGAATTCGTGGGGTGAATGGATGATAACAGTGGAAAATCTTCGTAAACGCTACGATGGTAATCCAATTCTCGACGGTTTGAGCTTTACAGTTAAAGATGGAGAGATCTACGGCTTGCTCGGACCGAACGGAAGTGGGAAGAGCACGACCATGAAGATTCTTTCCGGAATTCTCAAACCCGACGAGGGGAATGTGATCATCGAAGGGGTCAACGCATCAGAAAATCAATTGAAGGTGAAGGAAATCGTTGGTTTTGTCCCTGAATCTCCGACCCTTTACGAGTCTCTCACTCCAGCTGAACTCTTCGATTTTATAGGAAAAGTTAGAAAAATTCCGCGAGGATTGCTCGAAGAGAGAGTTAACGCCTTTGTGAAAGCTTTCGGAATAGAAGAGTATCTGGATCAGTTCATAGGAACTCTCAGCTTCGGAACGAAGCAGAAAGTATCAATTATCGCCGCTCTCCTACACGATCCCAAAGTTCTCGTTCTTGACGAGGCTATGAACGGACTCGACGTAAAGTCAGCAAGAATATTCAGAGAGTTGCTGCTGGAGTACAAAAGGAAGGGAAAATCTATCGTTTTTTCGACTCACGTTCTTCAACTTGCAGAGATAATCTGCGACAGAATCGGAGTAATTCATAGGGGAAAGATAGTAGCGGAAGGAACAGTGGAAGAGCTGAAGAAGAGACTCGAAGAAAAGAGTTTGGAGGACGTGTTTCTAAAAATAACCGAAAGCAGAGAAGAAGTTCTTGAAATAGTTAAGGCTCTGAAGTGATACCATGCTGGAAACCATTCGAGTTCTCTACAGGGAGCTGAATTATCAGATGCTTAGAAGAAATCCGATGATGGACGAGGAGAAAATCAATAACAGAATTAAAAAGTTCGGTTTGAAAAAAGGGGTGATAATAAACGCTTCCCCGCTGCTAATTTTCGGCAGCTTCATGGCTCCCGCTGTGCTAACCGGAAAGGAAGTCGCTCTGATGTCTTTAGCCGTTACGCTTTCAACCTTCGCTTTCATCTTTTCGATTTACATTTCCACTTTTCACACGTCCTTGCTGTTCTCCGTTGGCATTTTCGAGCCGTTAAAACAACTGCCCCTCAAACTCGAATATTTTTACCTTCCTTCCCTCCTACTCCTTGACTCGGTAGGAGTTTTATTCCTCTCGTTACCGAGTGTTATTCTTCTGAGCTTTATCAGCCCCCTTGAATCGTTTCTTCTCCTTCTGTGGGTTTTCATGGGAGTTTTGATAGGACAAACAATAGGACTCGGAATCTTTCAGATTTTCGGAACGAAAGTTGCTTTCAGAAAAACGAGATTTGGCTTTCTGAAAAGTACGGCGAGAGTAATTGGCGTTCTTGCATTTATCGGAATCTTCTACTTTATTCACTACCTACAAACGAAAGTCCTCGAAAATGCAGAAGAGATCTCGTTTATCTTCAAATTTTCCATAGCCTATCCGATTTCATCGTCCTCGATCGTCGATCCGGAAAAGAGCTTAGTCCTCCTGATTTTTTACGCCGCAGCTTTCATACCAGCTTACTTCTTCGTTTCTAAAAGAGTTTGGAGTTCTCTGACGCAACCGAAAGTAGTTTTCGAAAAAAGTAGAGTTGGAAAGTTCACCTCCGCATTTGGCGGAGTTTTGCTCACGCTAATCCTTAAAGACTTCCGCCTCGTTTTCAGGAGGGCAGCGTCGATAGCTGGATTGTTCGTTCCGATGTATTTGGTTCTTCCGCAGCTATTCTTCGTTCTGGAAAACAGAGAATTCCCAAGAGAACTGTTGACCAGCCAGATCTTTTTAATTTCTTTATTTTCCATAATAAGCTCAGATGTTATTCTCAAGGTCGAGGGTAAGGAAATCGACTTTCTGAGATCGTTACCCCTCGCAAAATCCATATTTGCTTTAAGTAAAGCGCTGTCCTCTTCGATCGT
>WAQS01000139.1 GCA_015520115.1 Ferroglobus sp. | reverse complement strand
GCCCCTCTTCTCCTACCACCCTGCTTTATTTGCTCAGTAGCGGCGTCGAAGATTTTCATGAAGCTTACCGGTCCGGAAGCTACCCCTTTGGTAGACTTAACGATGTCTCCTTTAGGTCTGATTCTCGAAAAACTAAACCCAGTACCCCCTCCACTTTTCTGAACTTTAGCCATGTCCCATAGGGCTTTGAAGATTCCATCTATGCTATCCTCCACCGGAATGACGAAACAAGCCGAGAGCTGATTCAATTCCGTTCCGGCGTTCATTAAGGTAGGTGAATTTGGCATGAACTCCTGTCTGTCCATTATTTCGAAGAATTTCTTAGCCCAGTAATCCGGATCGTTTCCGTAATTTTCTTCAGCTTGAGCTATCGCATTGGCTACCCTCCAAAGCATCTGTTCCGGAGTCTCTATCACATTACCCTTATCATCCTTCAGCAGATACCTCTTTTTTAGAACGACTTCAGCCGTTTTTGTTAACTCCATACTCCCACCTTGTCAAGTTAATTTGATTTAATGTCAGGTTTATATGATTTGCTACACTCCAGAGGAATATTTACGAAACAATAAATTAAGCTTTTGTGCAGTCTGGAAGTAATATTCGGGTAAAGATTTTATAATCCGTGGAAAAATCTTAAGCCAGATGTACGTTCTCTCCTGCTACAGCTGCGGAGAGGTTTTCAAAGATTGGGGATTCGCCTTCCAATGTCCCCACGGCTGCAACTCTCTTGTTCATACAAAATACCCCGGAAAATTTTCTCCCAAGGGAGAGGGCTTGAGGAGGTACTCCTTCTGGATGCCGTTCGAAGTTGATGGGGATTTGCCGGTACTGGTTAAAAGCGAGGAGTTTAGTGAGATAACTGATGCGGAGGTTTTCTTTGTCGTTCACGCTTACTGGCCAGAAATGGGTGTCAGGCTTAAAACTTGTTCCTTCAAAGAGGTTGAGGCTTTATCCTCCTTAAGGTATTCTGAAAACTTTGCAGAAGCTATAGCTCTTGCTTCAGTCGGCAACACCGCTAACGCTTTCATAGAGCACGCTAAAAAGTTTGACATCAAAGTCTACCTCTTCGTCCCGGAAAAAGTGTTCAGCGACCTTTTCGAGATTGAAAGGAGCGAGAACATTACTGTGGTGAAGGTCAAAGGCTCTTACGACGACGCTCAAAAGTTCGCGAGGATGTTTTCAGAAAAAAAGAGGTGCAAATTCGAGGGGGGAGGAAGAAATTTCGCAAGGAGGGATGCGTTAGCAACAAGCTGCTACGTTTACTTTGAAAAATTCAAAGAAATGCCAGATTACTACGTTCAGCCCATAGGCAGTGGGACTGGAGTTGTGGCGTTTTACGAAGGTTACAGGAGAATTTCAAAGGAGTTTAACGTTAAAAAGCCGAAAATAATCGTCGTGCAGAATGAACCTTTCACACCCGTCGTTGACGCTTGGAAGAAAAGGAGCAGAGAAATAAATTCTTACGATGACCCGCTCGATAAGCTATATGCTAAGGTCCTATCAAACAGAAATCCGCTCTACGGAATGAAAGGAGGACTTTACGACATTCTTTCAGATACGGAAGGAGAAGCTATAGGCATCTCCGAAGCGGAAGCGAAAAGAGTGGGGAAGATTTTCAAAAAAGAGTTCGGAATCTCTCTACATCCAGCCGCAGAAGTTGGACTGGCTGCTCTGGAAAAAATCAACGCAAAAGGGAAAATACTCGTGAATATAACCGGAGCTGGTTTGGACAGGTTGAAAAAAGATTACAAGTTGAGAAAAGTTAAGGAAGATTTCGTCATCTCGTCAGAAGACGATTTGGAGATGATCGAATGATCGAAGAAGAGTTTTTAAAGACTTTGAAAAAAGCGAAAATAGATTACGTTCTCACACTTCCCTGCGAGAGGGTAAAGAGGTTAATTTCACTTCTTCCCTCAAAATTCGAAGTTTTAACTTTAGCGAGAGAAGAGGAAGGAGTCGGAATCTCTGCCGGACTGTACATGGGAGGTAAAAAGCCGATAATGTTGATCCAAAGCTCGGGATTCGGGAATTGCGTTAACGCTTTAATGAGTTTAACCAAATGCTACGAATTGCCTCTCCCAATTTTAATAAGCTGGAGGGGAGTTTACGGAGAAAAGATAGAAGCTCAGAAGCCCCTTGGCGAAAGATTGCCAAAGGTCCTCGCAGCTTTGGATATCGACTTTGTGATATTCGACGGAAAAAATTTCGATGATGTGGAAAATACCATCAAAGGGAGCTTTGAAGAAGATAAGATAGTGGCGATCCTTCTCCGTCCAGATGTGTGGAGTGAAGCTGAAGATGTTTATTTTGAGAGACCGAAAGTTGAGGAAAAAGTTGTGAGAGTAGAGGAATGCGAGGCTAAAATGACAAGATACGAAGCGTTAAAGATGATTAAAGAAGAGCTTGAAGGGAGAATAGTCGTCTCGAACATAGGATATCCGAGTAGAGAACTCTACCACATTTTAGATCAACCGACGAACTTTTACATGCTCGGAAGTATGGGGTTAGCGAGTTCAATAGCTCTCGGAGTAGCTTTAACTGGAAGGGAGGTTATATCGATAGACGGAGATGGCTCGATCCTCATGAACCCCTCCACGCTGTTCACAGCCGGAAACGTTGATGTCGATCTCAAAATATTGGCTATAGATAACGCAGCATACGGAAGCACAGGAAATCAGCCAACAGCTTCAGTTAAAGCAGATTTACAGCTCTTAGCGATCTCAGCCGGATTCGAAAAAACTTTTAGAGCTAACGGGGAGGAAGTTAAAGAAATGCTGAAAGAGAGAGGGAAAGTTTTCATTCATTTCGTAGCCAAGCCCGGAAATGCAAAGGTTCCGACGATTTCGATGACTGCTGTTGAAATAAAAGAGAGGTTCATGGAGGCGATAAGATGAGGGTTGTCGTGGGAACAGAAAATCCAGCCAAGGTGAAGGGTGTAGAGAGAGCATTCAAAAAGTTCTTTGATGACGTAAAAATTTTTAAAAGAGCCGTTAATCCGGAAGTGCCTCCTCAACCCTTTGATGAGGAGACGATTACCGGAGCTATCAACAGGGCGAAAAAAGCTTACAGCGATGATTTCGATTTTTCAGTCGGAGTTGAAGCTGGATTGTTCAAAACTCGGAGAACTCTCTCTGGATACATAGATTTTCAGGTGGCTTGCGTTTACGATGGGGAGAAGTTTACAATTGGCTTCGGTCCGGGATTCGAGTATCCGAGGAAGGTTGTTGAGGAAGTTCTGAAGGGAAAAGAGGTCGGAGAAGTTATGGAAAAAGTAAGCGGAATAAAAGATCTTGGAGAAAAAATGGGAGCGATAGGATTTCTGACAAGGAGGAAAGTTGAGAGGAGCGATTTGACTGAGATAGCCGTAACCATGGCTCTAATCCCTTGGCTTAATCGCGAACTTTATGAGCTATAAGCTTCTACCTCCCTTCGACCCTTGGAAATCCAAGTTATGCACTTGTCCAGCCAAGCTGTCCTTCAACCCCTACACCGGCTGCAACCACCGCTGCCTCTACTGCTATTCAACCTACATCCCCAATTTCTTCAATGCTCGCCCGAAAGAGAGGCTTCTTATAAGAATCGAAAAAGAGCTTAGAGAGGTAAAATCCGGAACGCTGATATCGATGTCCAACAGCAGCGATCCTTATCCTGAGATGGAGAAGGATTTAGAGCTTACGAGAGCTTCGCTCAAGATGTTCAAGGAGAAAAATTTGAGAGTTCTCGTGATAACGAAGAGCGACCTCGTTACGAGGGATGTGGATATACTTAAGAATATGAAGAGTGCCGTAGCTATAACGATAACCACTTTGGAGGAGGAGTTGGCCGAGAGAATTGAGCCAAACGCGCCGAATCCAAAGAGGAGGCTAAAAGCTCTTAAAGAGGTAAAAGAAGCAGGAATTCCGGTAATATTAAGACTGGATCCAGTTATTCCCTTTTTAAACGAGAACGTCGAGGAAG
>WAQS01000138.1 GCA_015520115.1 Ferroglobus sp. | reverse complement strand
GCTCCATGGTTTTTGGTGGATTTTGGAGGAGGTAGATTGTGTCGCCAGTCCTGTTGTAAACCTCCAGAGCGAGATTGTAGCCATAAGCATAGTGGATCGAAGACAGGATGTAGTAAGCGTTGTCTTCATCAATTTCCATCAGACTTTCCCTCTCTAAGGGCTCCTTAGCTAAAATCTTCGAGATGAGTCTCGCGTCTCCTTCGATAGCTGCGGCTTTAGCCTTTTCTCCATCAAAAGTTCCGTCGGAGGATATATTGAACCTCTCCTGATACAAATGCTCAAGCTCGTGAAAAACCGTTCTCTTGAATTTCTCTTTGTTGAAGTTTTCCTTTACAACGTAAATTTTCCCCTCCCAAACGAACGCTACAAAGCTCTTGAGATCGTGCTCTTTCGCTTTTTCGAAGGAATAGTTTGCTGGAAGGATCATCATCGCTTTGTAAAAAAGATCCTCGCTTTCGGCATAACTTCCCCAGCGCGTTAGAACGAAGTTTGTGTCAACTACCTTTAACTCTGGACTAAAGTTCGTTCCTCTGAACTCGTTAAATTCTTTCAGCGCTTCCTTATAGCTTTCGCTGATTTCATCAACGCAAGCGGAGATTATAACTGCGACGAAAAGAAAAACAATAGCTCTCTTCATAGAAGCTCCTTTTCGACCAAGCTTATGGCTTTGTCGATCTCCCTTTTGAGAGCTTCCGGAAGACCTTTTATTTCTATTTCCATAAATCCTCTAACTATAGCTGAAATCGCTTCGTCCCTCGACAACCCCCTCGACATCAAGTAAAATATCTCCTCTTCGGCTATTTTTCCTATCGCAGCCTCATGACTCAAATCCACGTCGGGGTGATTCGCTTCAAGAACAGGAATTGCTTCTATGCTCCCGTTTTCAGTTAGTATAAGTCCTCTGCACTCTAAATGCCCCTTCACACCACTCACGTTTCCTACAAGATGTCCTCTCGCCACTATTCTCCCACCTCTGCTTATCGTCCTCGAAACTATCTCGGCTTTTGAGTTTTCGGCATTTAACACAGCCCTACTTCCCACATCTATATTTGCTCCTTCTAATCCTACGATCACGCTGCTGAAAATAGCTTGAGAGTTTTTTCCGTTTAAATACGCCGTTGGATACATCTGAACGAGTTTAACCGGGTTCATGAGAATGTAGTTGCTAATAAAAGTTCCATTTTCCTCCACTATGGCAGCACTCCTCGGTCTAACTTCTATGTTGCTTTCCCAGCTGTGGATCATCGTAAAAGTCAGCTTAGCGTTCCTCTTCACGAAGAATTCGGAAATCCCTATGTGCAGCCCAGCCATAACTCCGGGGTGCGACGTGCAGCCGGAGATTATGTTTAATTCCGAGTTTTCCTCCGCTATGATTATATTGTGGACTCTCTGCTTGTGACCCTTCGTTCTCAAATAAAGGCAAGCTTCTACCGGAATCTCCACCTTAGCATTGGGAAGAGCTCGGATAAAATACCCATTGACGTCCTCAGAGTCGGCTTCTCTGGTAAATTCGTCCTGATCTTTTCTCACAGCCTTCCAGAAATAATCCTCGAGCCAGTCGTACTTTTCCAAAGCCGCTTTTATACTCATAACTTCCACGCCTTCGAAAAAGCTCTTACTTAGCTTGACTTCCTGATCCACTTGAACAAAAGTGGCGGATCTTTCCTTCGGATCTAACTCAATTCCTACACTTTCAAGCCTCTTTCTTACCTCCTCAGATTCAAATTCCCGTACTTCGTCAGGCATTTTTCAACACACCCCTCGTAGCCGAATTCCCTAACATCCTCAAGAATTTCGTAAGGATCGCCTATGCAAGCGATCCTACCTCGATAAAGTATAGCTCCGTAATCAGCATCCACGTAATCGAGAATGTGTCCAGTGTGGGTTATTATGATTCCGGCTTTTTCCCTCTTTTTCTTATCCCTCTCCAAAAGTTCTCTTATCGCTTTTCCAACAATTCCTATGTTCTCAAGATCCACACCGCTGTCAGGCTCGTCGAGCATGACAAAGTCGGGATTCATAACCAACAACTGCAAAAGCTCGCTCCTCTTCATTTCTCCTCCGGAGAATCCTCTGTTTATCTCCCTTTCCAAGTGTTCTTCCATTTTCAGCTTTTTCGCGTATTCGTATATCTTCTCCTCCTCAGTTCCCCTTATTTCGGCTATTTTCTTAAGGAGATCTATCAGCTTAATTCCAGAAATTGCTGGAGGGGATTGGAAAGCTATGCCCAATCCGAGTTTTACCCTTTCGTCGGTTGGAACTCTCGTTATATCGTGCTTTTTGAATATTATCCTTCCCTCAGTGATTTTATACTTCGGATTCCCTATTATGGCGTTCATAAGAGTTGACTTCCCGCTCCCGTTTGGACCGAAGAGGGCGAGAGTTTCCCCTTCTCTAACGTAAAGAGAGACGTTCGTTAAAACTCGCTTAGTGTTAACATCCACAGACAGATTTACGAGCCTTAACATCTATCAACACTCCGCGGAAGAATATATAGAGGTTGTTCAGAATTCAAAGAAACTAACATCACCGTCTTCGAAAATTGCATAACTTCTCTTCCCGCTCAAATAACCGCAAACTTCTCCGGGGTTTACCACTGTAGCTTCATTCTCCTTCCTTTTTCCAGCTTTGTGGGTGTGCCCAACAACCACCAACTCGTATTTTTTGCTAAGCGCTCTAACTATCTCCTCGCTCGTACCGTGGTAAACTGCTCCAGAGGGGAATTCAACGACATCTCCTATCTTCCAACCCCTTTCCAAAGCAATCTGAACGAGTTTTTCCCTATCCCCATCGTTGTTTCCGAAGGATATGTACAT
>WAQS01000137.1 GCA_015520115.1 Ferroglobus sp. | reverse complement strand
CGGAACGCTCATCGATGAGAATGCGGCAGCAAAGCTGAAAGAGGCTGGAGTTGACTACGTTGGAGTAAGTTTGGATGGAAGTGAGGAGGTTAACGATGAATTCAGGGGTCTAAAGGGGGCTTTTAAGAAAGCACTATCTGGATTGCTCAATGCGAAGGAGGAGAACATCTTAACTGGAATAAGATTTACCGTTACGAAGTTCAATTACGAAGAGGTGCCGAAGCTTTTGGATCTTGCCGTCGAGTACGAAATTCCGAGATTTTGCCTGTATCACCTCGTTCCTTCCGGTAGGGCGGATTTTGAAATAGACATAAGCAACAAAATAAGGAGAGAGCTGATGAACTGGCTCTTCGAAAAAGCTATCGAGCTTAGGGATGAGAAGGAGAAGGTGGAAATTTTAACGGTAGACAATCCGGCTGACGGCATCTTCTTCTATCTGAAACTCAAAGAGATGGATGAAAATTTTGCTGAAGAAGCTTTCGAGTTTTTGAAGATCAGGGGAGGGGACAACAGCGGTTTCAGAATAGCCGACATAGACATGTACGGTAATGTTCATCCCAATCAGTTTTGGTGGGATTATACGGTGGGAAACGTTAGAGAGGAGAAGTTCAGCGAAATGTGGCTGAATCCCAAGGATGAATTGCTTAAAAAACTCAGAGAAAAGCACAAGTACATAAGCGGGAAGAGGTGTGGGAGGTGCAATTACAAACTGTACTGCGGTGGTTTTAGGCTGAGAGCGTTGAGACATGGCGATTTGTGGGGGGACGACCCAAGCTGCTATCTAAAAGAGGAGGAAATATTTGAAACTAAACCTCCTTAAACTTACCGTCTATTAGGCTTAATTCGAAGGAAACGTAGTCTGGAAACGATGAGAAAACGTTGTTTTTAATCTCCAACAGAACTTTCCCCTCGCTGTTTCTGAGCTTTATTATGTGGTCAAAGTATTTCTTAAGAAAAATGCTTTTTTCGTAATTTTCGATCTCGATAGGAACGAAGATGTGAAAGGAACTGTCCCTAACGTAGTCGAACATCTGCACGATCATGTCGTAGCCGTCATCTTCAAAAAGTTCCATTAAAGTTGTTGCCCCAAAAACGAATATGTGCTCGTTGTCGATTCCCTCCAAGAAATTTAGAAGGGAAACTCCTATTTCCGAGGGGGAAGTTAAGATAACGTTCGAATAAAGCTTTCCGAAAGGAATTTCGTTGTTTTTCCCCACTTTGAAGATCTTAACGCTATCGAAGTACTTCTTATCTTCTGGATGGGCTCTAATGTAATTTTCGTAGGATTTTTTGAGCTTCCTCTGAAGGCTTTCTCCGAAAACTATCAGGTTTGCCTTGTTTTTAGCTTCTTTAAGCATGTCGGTAAAAATCGAAAATGAGTACTTGAAAGAAGAATACATTATGAGATTCCTTACGTCGTCGGACGAAATGAGCTTGACGACTTCGATGTAGTGCATGTTTTGAATAAAGCGTTCAAAAAATAAAAAATATTCGATTGAAATACGACAAAACAGTATTTATTTTTTGGAAATTGCACTTGAAGATGTAAAAATTTTACAGCCTGAAATTTCCGAAACTTCTCCAATATCCTTATTAAACTTCAGAGAAACTCTCTTCTATGATAACGAGTGAAGAGATGTTCGCCTTGGACACCAACTGCAGGTATTACGGTTTGACAACACTTCAGCTTATGGAGAATGCCGGAAAAGCGATAGCTGAGGAAATTAGGAAGAGAATAAGGGAAGGAAACGTTGCTGTGTTTGCTGGAACAGGAAATAACGCTGGAGACGCTTTCGTTGCGGCACGCCACCTGAAAGAATTTGACGTGAAAATTTACCTGATGAGAGAGGATTTCAGGACTGAGGAGACGAAGACGAATTTCGAAATTTTGAAAAAAGCGGGATATGAAGCGAAAACCTTTCACGAGTGGATTGACGAAGAAATTGAATGTGATGTAGTTTTGGACGGTTTGCTCGGAACTGGTGTTAAAGGTAAGCTAAGAAAGGATTACAGGGAAGCTATAGAGAAAATAAACGAAATAAAAGCTTTTAAAGTGGCGATAGATGTTCCGTCAGGCTTGAATCCGGATACCGGAGAGTTTGACGTAGCCTTAAAAGCAAACCTTACTGTTACTTTCCACAAACCGAAACCGGGGTTGTATAAGGCTAAAGAAATCTGCGGAGAAATCGTTGTGGCAGATATCGGCATTCCGGAATACTTTGAAAAGCTAACTGGACCTGGAGATGTTAAGATTTCTTACAAAAGAGACCCTAATGCACATAAAGGACAACACGGAAGGGTTCTCGTTGTCGGAGGGTCTCCCTACATCGGTGCACCGGTTTTAACGGCTCTGGCAGCTTATGCCGCTGGAGCAGACATCGTTACCCTTCTCGTTCCGGAAAGCATTTACGAAATTGCCGCAAGCTTTTCCCCGGAGATCATTACGAGAAAATTGAGGGGGGAGGAAATCACGGAGAATAACATCCCAGAAATTTTAGAATTCGCTGAGAAACACGACGTTGTGGTTTTCGGGATGGGGACGGTGGATAAAGGAGAGATAGCTACGGAAATTTCTAAAAAGGTTAAAAAAATCGTTCTTGATGCCGGAGGATTGACTTCTAAGGTGTTTTGCGAAGCAATTTTAACCCCCCACGCTGGAGAATTCAAAAGAGTTTTCGGAAAAGAAGCGACGGTTGAGAACGTAAAGGAAGCGGCAAAGTCGAGTAGAGCCGTTTTGCTGTTGAAGGGGAGGAGGGATGTGATTACCGACGGAGAGAAAATTAAGTTTAACTTTACGGGAAATGAGGGAATGACCGTCGGAGGCACAGGAGATGTGCTGGCCGGAGTTTGCGGAACTTTCTTCGCTAAAAATTCGGCTTTTAAAGCTGCTTGCTCCTCAGCATTTACCGTCGGATTGGCTGGGGATTTTGCAATGAGAGAAAAGTCCTTTAACTTCACAGCCAAAGATGTGATTGAGATGATTCCGCAAGCTATTAAATTCTCCTTGGAGTTTTAGTTTAGAGCTTTGACGAGCTGTTCGAGGAGTTCCACTGCCTTCTTTCCTTTTTCGGTTAGCCTATAAATCCCGCCGTCCTTTTCTACGAGCTGGGACTTCATAAGAGCCTTGAGGTGTCTGTCGAGAATTCCCGGATTCAGCTTTGTTATGAACATCAGCTCAGAGAACTTCTTTCCCTCGTACTTCATCGCTTGCAAGATTTCGTAAACACCCTTCCTCGAAACGATCTTCAATGGCTTGTACCTTTCGAGGGCAATCATCCCACTCACCTCACACTCCTTATCCTAATCATTGTCATCATAATATTTAAGCTTATCGGTTTTGAAATTACCAAACTGTAAATAAAATTTGAAAAATATTTAGAGCTTGTAATTTCCTTTTTCAATTTTCGTCGGAACAATCTCGTTTTTCATGAATTTTTCGAGATTTTTAGAGTTAAATATGTACGTTTCGCAATGTTTGGCAATTCTCAAAGCTTCTTGATACTTGTTGAGCATCCCTCCAGTCACATCGTCCTTTCCTACAGCGCCTTTCAAATCTTTCAGAATTTCTTGGTAATTTCTCTCGTTAACGACTTCTATAACTTCTCCTCTGTGAAGAATTTCGCTGTCGGAAGCGAATCCGACCTTCTCCGGTTTAAAATATTCTGCGAGCATCCTAACGATCTCATCACCAGAAATGACCCGGAATTTCTCCCCTTCCATTATCACGTCTCCGTGGAACACTGGAACGAAACCGAATTCCAAGAGTTTTTCGACCATTTTTAAGTCGGGGTTTGGAAAAAACTCTATCGGATGAATGGGAAATACGCTAACGTCGTACTTCTCTAAATAGCTGCAGAACATTATGTTCAGCCTTAGACAAGCGTTGTGAACTTTTGTTATCGACATCGCATCACTTATCCCGTACTTTTTAACATGGGGGTGTCCAAAGGATCCCACGCCGTGAACGATTATAATGTCCCTTACACCCTTCAGGATCTTTGCGATTCTCTCCATCTCTTTCTCCTTTGCAACTTCAAAAACTCCCTCTCTTTTTTCAGTTATCAAAGAACCTCCAATCTTCAAAATCTTCAATTCTCGCCCCCTCCTCGTTTATTTTTACTTCAAAAGCACCCTCAAAAGGTTTTAAGGAAATTAAGCACCCTCCCCCCCCAGCCCCAGTGATTTTTGCAAAGACGCCTCTCCTCTCCAGATCGGCAACGAAAGCGTCTATTTCAGGCGTGCTTACCCCTATGGCTGAAAGCAGCCTTTGGTTTATAAAAAAGAGCCTCTCAAGTTTTTCGACCTCTCCTCTCTCGAAGAGCTTTGCCCCTTTTAGCGTTATTGCGT
>WAQS01000136.1 GCA_015520115.1 Ferroglobus sp. | reverse complement strand
CTTAAATCACTCGCTCATGAAAGCCACTTTATTCATGGTCGCATGCGGTTTCATATACAAAACCAATGCGAAAAGAATAGAGGAGCTTGAAGGGCTCGGAAGAAGGATGCCGTTCTCAGCTGCGGCATTCACCGTAGCTGCAATTTCCATGATAGGAATTCCACCTACTGCGGGATTCGTTACGAAATTCTACATCATCCTCGCTTCTCTTGAGACCGGACAATTTGGATTCATAGCCGTAATGATTGCAAGCTCTCTTCTTAGCTTGGTTTACTTCTGGAGGGTTATCGAGGCATTGTACATGAAAGGGCATCATGGAGAAGTCAAAAGAGACGATCTTCCAGCTTTGATGCTCTACCCAGCTTTGATACTTGCCATTCTCTGCATCCTTGCAGGAGTGTTCTGGCTGGCTAAGGGAGTGGTGTTCCTTGAGAGTATAGCAAAAACTCTTGGGGTGGTTGGATGAGAGCAGAAGAGCTTTTAATTCTGGCAGTATTCACCCCCGGAATCGCTTCGATATTCATACTTCTCTTAAGAAAACATCCAAACTTGAGAGAAGCAGTTACAATAGCTGCTTCGATAATCAGCTTTCTCTCAATCTTCCTCCTTTCAAAAGAAGTTCTTGAAGGTCCAGTGGAAGTATCTCTTTTCAGCATAGCTCCGGGAATAGATTTTTCCTTTAAAGCCGATGCTTTCGGGACGATTTTCGCCGTAACGTCTTCTTCTCTCTGGATACTCGTCTCGATATACTCCATAGGATACATGAGAGCTTTAAAAGAGCATGCTCAAACGAGATTTTTCTTCAGTTTTGCCGTAGCGTTATTTTCAGCTTTTGGGATTGCTTTCTCAAAAAATTTAATCACGTTTTACGTTTTTTACGAGCTTCTCACAATCAGCACATATCCGCTTGTTGCCCACGAGGAAAGTAAGGAAGCGATCTCAGCCGGAAGGAGATACTTAGCGTATCTCCTACCTTCTGGAGGAGCTTTGTTAGCTGCGTCGGTGATAACCTACTGGCTCACCGGAACGACAGATTTTAAAGCCGGAGGAATTCTTTTCGGAGACGAATTTGCTCTAAAAGCTTTATTCATACTTTTCCTCCTCGGTTTTGTCAAAGCCGCTTACATGCCACTGCATTCCTGGCTTCCAACAGCCATGGTAGCTCCGGCGCCAGTTTCAGCTTTACTACATGCTGTTGCAGTTGTAAAAGCAGGAGTTTTCGGAGTTATGAGGGTCGTCTACTACATTTACGGCGTTGAACTCATGAGTGAGCTAAACCTTGGGGCGATCTTAGCGATAGTGGCTGGATTTACGATGATCGTAGCAAATTTGCTTGCGATAGGGGAAGACAACCTGAAAAGGAGAATCGCCTACTCAACCATAAACCAGCTCTCCTTCATAATGCTTGGAGCTGCCATGCTTAATCCATCAGCATTTATCGGAGCTGCCATGCACATCCCCTTCCACGGATACATGAAAATAACCCTGTTCCTTTGCGCCGGAGCGATAGCCGTGATAAGCGGCAAGGATAAAGTCAGCGAACTTGATGGACTCGGAAAAAGCCTACCTTTAACATTCGCAGCCTTCACAGTCGGAGCGATCGGAATGAGCGGAATTCCGCCAGCAGCTGGGTTCATAAGCAAGTGGTACATAGCCTTTGGAACGATAAATGCCGACAACTTACTCGCCTTAGCAACAATCCTCTTCGCCTCTCTGCTCGATGCCGTTTATTTCTTGCCGATAGTGAGAAACGCTTTCTTCAGAGGGGGCAGTTTGAATTTCAAAGAATTCGATCACATCTATTACATCTACATGATCGTTCCGCTAACAGTCACGGCAATTTTCTCAATCGTTCTTTTCCTTAATCCCGATACCTTAAACGTTTTCGAGCTTGCGAAGCAAGCAGTTAACGATTTATGGGGGGTTGGCAAATGAGGGGCTTTAGATTGCTTTACGCCCTCGCCTTGATTTTAATAATCGCTGACGTAGTTTATACTTTCTTTGCACATCCTAAACGGCATTTCTACTGGGAGGTTCCAGCTTTCAGCGCAGCTTTCGGCTTCGTTATGTGCATAGCCCTCGTTGTAATCTCGAAATCGATTGGAAAGATCATAATGAAAGAAGAGGACTACTACGAAAAGCTGAAGAAGGTGAGGTAGAATGTGGGTGCATCCCGGAATTGTTGTGCTTGCGGGAGCGATTTTTCTTCCTTTCCTAAGACCAAGAAGAGTTGAGCAGATGATATTTCTTGCTTTACCTCTGATTTCTCTTTTAATTCTCATTCTCACATCCCTCGGCTACTTTGGAGAACTTCCCTTCGAGCTTAAAACGGAATTTCTGAATTACGATGTATTAATTCGAGTCGACAAGCTCTCTCTTGTTTTTGCCTACGTTTTCTCTATAGCAGCGATAGCGATGAATGTCTATGCCCTCCACTCAAGCAGTTTGGAGCATTTTTCAGCGATGGTGTATGTCGGAAGCGCTTTGGGAGTTGTATTCGCCGGAGATTTATTTTCGTTCTACATTTTCTGGGAGCTCATGGCGATAGGTTCTCTCTTCCTAATCTGGTTCAGGAGAACTAAAAAGGCTGAAGAAGCTGGATTTAGATATGCTTTGTGGCATCTTACCGGAGGTCTTTTCCTCCTTGCCGGAATTGTTTTGTACGTGCTGCAAACGAACACAATAGAGTTCAAAGCTTTCAATAACGTTGGTCTTGCTTACTACCTCATTCTCCTTGGTTTTATAATAAACGCAGCCGTCCCTCCTCTTCACGCATGGCTTCCAGATGCGTATCCGGAAGCAACAGTTACCGGAGCTGTCTATTTAACGGCTTTCACGACGAAAAGTGCAGTTTACGCCTTAGCAAGAGGTTTTGCCGGAGAAGAGCTGTTAATGTGGCTCGGAGCGATTATGGCGATGTACGGTGTCATATTTGCAGTTCTCGAAAACGACGGCAGAAGACTGTTAGCCTACCACATAGTTTCCCAGGTAGGATACATGGTGGCTGGAGTCGGAATAGGCACGGCTATGGCGATAAATGGAGCCACATCTCACGCTTTCACGCACATCCTCTACAAAGCCCTTCTCTTCATGGGAATGGGAGCTGTGATAGAAGTCACTGGAAGAAGCAAGTTCACTGAGCTGGGAGGGCTTTATAAGTACATGCCAGTAACCTTCTATCTGTACATGATAGGAGCCTTTTCGATTTCAGCCTTTCCCCTTTTCAGCGGATTCGTTAGCAAGAACATGACGGTTTACGCTTCAGCAGAGGAGCACCTCGTTTTAATCTGGTTCCTCCTTGAAGGAGCTTCGGTGGGAACATTCCTCCACACGGGATTGAAGCTTCCGTGGAACGTTTGGTTCTCAAGAGAAGCAGTGATAGAGGCAAGAGATCCTCCGAAGAACATGATAGCCGGAATGGTGATTCTCGCAGCCTTAAACATTTTCTTCGGCACGTATCCGGGATACGAAATTCTCTACTCCCTACTCCCGTATCCAGTTGAATACAACCCCTACGATCCGGCAAAAGTTATCTCCATGAGCCAGCTTTTGCTCTTCACGTTCTTCGCTTTCTGGATAATGAGGGAGAAGTTGAGGGGAGAAGAAAAAATCGTCCTCGACACAGACTGGCTTCCAAGGATTGTAGGAAACTATTTCATCTATTATTGCCTGAAATTCACGGAATTCTCCAAAGAGCTTGACAGAAAGCTACTCGAAGCTTCCGGAAAGCTGAAAGCTATAACACAACTAAAGCTGAGGGAACTAACTCCCGGATACGGAGTGCTTATAGTCTGCTTGGTTTTCGCAGTATATTTGCTGCTGTTCATTTTTTCTTAAGCTAACTCCTTCACAGCCAGCACCGGTTTGAAAGTGGGAAGAGCTGAACAGCTAACGACAGCATCGTGGAATAAAAAACAGGTTTTCAATTCGCAATCGACTTTCATTTCATTGCAAGTGGTTACAGAATTCTTTGCATTCCTTTCTCGTATTCGTAAAATTAAAAAAATGGAATAATGTTTTTACCTTGCTCCCTCAAGGAATTTTTTGACCTCCTCTGGGGCTTTCTCTAACGCCGAGTTGTTAAGTTCTCCGTCGTCAAGGTAATCTATCGTATCGTACAGCACTTGTTTCACGTAACTTGGATTGTGCACGAAAGCTCCCGGCTCGCGAGCGAAGAGGTTGAGGTTGTAAGCGGAACCGAGAGTGTCTTTATCCGGCCAGTCCGTGAATGCGTTAGGCGGTCCTCTTCCACCACTAGGTGACGGATAGAAGTACGGATAAGCTGCTTTATCGTAGTATATTCCCTTCTCCGCCAGAAGTTGCTCTATATATTTTAGAGTTTCCTCATACTGCTTCTTCCTTTCTTCAATCGTCTTCGCAAGCTCTTCTAAGTCCTTATGACATTTTTCACAGACACTCTTAGCTTTAATTTCGACTTTTCCGTTCTCTTCAACAACAGCTTCAAATGTATGGTCCTCGTTCGGCATGTGGCATGCGATGCAAAGACCATCGATGTTCTGATGCGGATTGAAATCTGTATATTCCCTTCCGTCAAACTCGTAGGGCAGCGTTCTGAAAATGATTCCTCCAGCCGCTAAGTAGTGGGAGTTAAACGCTCCGAAGTGCTTTTTAATGTCTTCAGCTTTCTTTATCGCCTCTCCGCTGATCCTTCCGGAGTGACAGACCATACACAGATTTGCCTCCCCGAGGTCTGGGATAGCTGAGATTCTGTCTGCCGGTTCGGAATATTCCGCGGTTTTCTCAAATTTGCCCGGATTTCTCAAACCAAAACTTCTATCTTCCACTTTGTGACACGCCCAGCAGTATAACAGCTCTTTTTGCTGTCCGCTCAGCAAGAACGTATTGTTTGCCGGATTGTAATTGTCAGGATCGCTGGCGAAGTTTCTAAAGCCCGTTGAAGTGTGGCATTTCTGACAAACTTGCCAATTAGGCTGTTTGAAATCGTAATGCACCCACGCTGGGGCGACATCTTCAGATATGGCTGCCGAAAGATCCTTTTCCTTCACTTCAAGCAGATGTCCTCCGTGAGCTGATCTGCCCCATTCGACCATTCTCGGAACAGCTTCCTTTCCAAAGTGGCAGCCGAAACATCCAAACTCCGGATTTACGTTAACACCTTCTATCTCCGCCGTCTCCGGATTGTCGTAATGCGTATTTATCGCAAACACCATAGCTTTACCGATAGCCTCTTCCGCAGCCTTCTTCTTTATCTCCTCCACATTTATTTTTTCTTGAGTTGCTGGAGTTTAGCTTCTCCGGAGTTTGCAATACCAAAAATGCAACGAACAAAAATTTTCATCAAAAGAAAAATTAACAGTGTTAACATACATTTTCGGGATAACTTTAATATTCT
>WAQS01000135.1 GCA_015520115.1 Ferroglobus sp. | reverse complement strand
TGGAAAGGTACCTTGAGGAGAGGAGGAGGTTCGCTCCTGAAAAGGCAGTGGAGATAACGATTACCAGAATCGGAAAGCCCATACTCACCTCGGGGCTAACAATGGCTGGAGGATTTGCAGCAATGCTGATTTCTCCTTTCCCGATAATGAGAGATTTCGGAATAATAAGTGTTTTAGCAATACTAATGAGCTTGATCGCCGCTTTAACTGTTGTTCCAGCGTTTCTCGTTTTCGTCGATAAGAGAAGGGGTAGTTAATCTTTCACGTAAAAGAAGCCGGATTTCCGATATCCAAGTTCTTCGAAGATTTCTTCTGGAATTCTTCCGCTAATTACTAAAATCCTTGGCTTTTCAACGAACTCCTCGATCTTTTTCACAATCCTTTTGAGGCTGTTTTCGTCTAATCTTGCTGAAAGAACTATACCAACCTCTGGAGGAGAAATTTCTACCACACCCACTTCGCATTCCACGGTTTTGAAGCCTCTGAACTTAACATCAACGCTAAAGGTGTCCTCGTGTCTTTCCACTGAAACGTCGAAGTCTTCTTTCAGCTTCTTAGTTAAAATTTTGATAAAAGTTCGTTTATTCTTCTTTTCTACCCTCAGCTCCAACTCCCCAAGCCAAGGATCTTCGAATTTCATAGGTAAATGTAGGTAGCGTCGATTATCCCATCAAGCTTGACCATTTTTTCCAGCACCTCTTCGGTTGGCGGATCATCCACAAGAAGCAGCATCAGCTGAACTCCTCCCGGCTTATCTCCGTACCTTCCGACGATCATTCCCGCTATGTTTATATTGTACTGCCCGAAGAGGGTTCCGACCCTTCCGATCACACCCGGTTTGTCTTCATGGAGCGAGATTATGTAATGCCCTCTCGGAACGAAATCGACCTTGTAACGATCTATTCTAATTATTCTGTAGTCATCTCTGCCAAAACTCGTTCCAGCTAACGTTATGCTCTTCTCTCCCTTCACTTCCACTTCCAGCAAGCTTTCATAGCTGTCGGTTGTTTCGATTCTTGATTCCTCTATTTTTATTCCCCTCTGCTTCGCTATCGGCATCGACGAAACGAGGTTTATGTTTGCCCCAAGAATCGTCTCAAGCAACCCCTTTAACAAAGCTCTCGCAACATAGGCGGTATCTTTGCTCGCAAGTTTTCCTCTGTACGTGATTTTAACTTCGTTGAAATTCCCTCCGAGCCTTGCCGAGGCTATCTTCCCCATTTTCTCGGCTAACGTTATGTAAGGCATTAGGTATTCGAAATCTTCGGGTCTCAAACTTGGCAGATTGACAGCATTTATTACGGGAAGACCTTTGTACAAGTTGACGATGTCTCTGGCGATGATCATTCCGACGCTTTTCTGAGCTTCCTTGGTAGAAGCTCCTATGTGGGGAGTGGTTATTACATTCTCAAGTTTGAAAAGCGGATGGTTAAAATCTGGAGGTTCTTTTTCGTAAACGTCTAAAGCAGCCATGTAAACCTTTCCAGACTTTATCGCATCGTAAAGGGCATCTTCATCAATTATTCCACCTCTCGCACAGTTCACGATTATTACGTTATCCTTCATCCTCTTGAATTCCTCGTAGCTGATCATCTTCTCAGTCTCTTTAGTCTTTGGAACGTGAACCGTGATGATATCCGAATTTTCTATCAAATAATCGAAGCTAACGAGTTCGACACCTATCGATTTGGCTCTTTCTGGCGAGATGTAGGGGTCATATGCGATCACCCTCATTTCAAAGCTTTTGGCTCTTTTTGCCACTTCGAATCCTATCCTTCCGAGACCGATTATCCCGATAGTCTTTCCTCTCAGCTCCAATCCTTCGAATTTCTTCCTCTCCCACTTTCCCTCTTTGACACTCCTATCCGCCTGAGGTATCTTTCTTGCCGCTGAAAGAATTAAACCCATCGTCAATTCGGCTGTAGAGACTGTATTTCCTCCCGGAGCGTTCACGACGATGATACCTCTTTCCGTAGCGGCATCCACATCGATGTTGTCGACGCCAACTCCAGCTCTGCCTATTATTTTCAGCTTCTCTCCCCTCTCTATAACTTCCCTCGTAACCTTCGGTTTGCTCCTAACTATCAGCGCATCGTAATCCTTTATTATCTCCTTCAGCTCCTCTTCACTAATGTCTGCCCTGACATCTACCTCCATACCTTCAGCTTTCAGCAGTTCTACTGCCTCTTTTGCGATGTTGCTTGCAACGAGAACTTTCATTGGTCAAGCATTGCCCTCTGGAGATATAAAGCTTGTCGGTTATCAAAAATCTTTTAAGTTTCTACCTCTGGTAAACTTTCGAGGTGAGATTTATGGCTGTGCTTTGGCTTAACGAAGTCTCCAAGGAAGACGTTCCGCTTGTTGGTGGTAAGGCTGCAAATCTTGGAGAATTAATGAAACTCGAAATTCCCGTTCCTAACGGCTTTGTCGTAGATGCAAGAACTTTCAACGAGTTTTTAGAGGCGACAGGGATAAAATACCAAATCCTCGACATGCTGAAGGGTCTGAACGTCGAAGATACGGACGAACTTAACAGAGTATCTGAAGAGATCAGAAAGCTGATCATAAACTCGGAAATTCCGAAGAACATTGAAGATGACATTAGGAGCGCTTACAGAAGACTATGCGAAGAGGAGGGCGAAGAGGTTTTTGTAGCCGTAAGAAGTTCGGCAACAGCAGAAGATCTGCCAGAAGCAAGTTTTGCCGGGCAGCAAGAAACTTATCTAAACGTTAGAGGAGAGGATGACGTCGTTGAGAAAGTGAAGAGGTGCTGGGCGAGTTTGTACACTCCGAGAGCAATTTACTACAGAGTTCAGCAGGGCTTTAGACATGAAGAGGTTAGTATTGCTGTTGTTGTGCAAAAAATGGTCAACAGTGAAAAAAGCGGAGTAATGTTCACCTCCCACCCGGTAACTGGAGAGAAGCTCTGCATAATCGAAGCAGTTTTTGGTTTGGGAGAGGCGATAGTAAGCGGAAAGGTAACTCCTGACACCTACGTTTACGACAGAAAGCAGAGAAAGCTCGTTGATGTCAAAGTTTCCGAAAAAACCCTCATGATAACGAGAAAGAACGGAGAAACTGTGGAAGTTGAGCTGGGCGAGAAGGGAAGGGAGAGAGTTCTAAGCGATGGAGAGATTGAAGAACTCGTGAAGTACGGAGAAATAATAGAAGAGCACTATAAGCATCCTCAGGACATAGAATGGGCGATCGAGAATAATAAAATATTCATCCTCCAGTCGAGAGCTGTGACGACGATAAAGGGCAAGGTTGAGGAGGAAACAGTTGCTGGAGAGGGAAGAATACTCGTAAAAGGTCTTGGAGCGTCTCCAGGAATTGGTGTTGGGAGAGTGA
>WAQS01000134.1 GCA_015520115.1 Ferroglobus sp. | reverse complement strand
GTAGTCATAGAATCTAATCTTTTCAAGAATTCTGTCGGCAACCATAGCCGCGAAAACTGCTGAAACCACTCCGAAATAGTAGGCGAATCTATTCTGTCCAGCTAAAGCTACGAACATCGCCATGCCCCAGACAAAAATGAAAAGGTAGAGTTTTTTCTTCTCTTTAATGAATAAATAGAGAGTGTAGATAATTCCGGGCAGAGCGAAGAAGAAGGTCATGCTGAAGTTCTGCCAGGCTGGAGCCAAGCTGAATTTTCCTCCGAGAGTGAAAAAGGGTTGGACCTCAGCTATTGTTAATTGACCGCCTTTTGGCTGCACAACCCTAAATATATACATCAAATTCCTGAAAAAGTCTGGTGAAAGAATTGAGACTGTTAGAATGGATACAGCAGCGAGTAGTATTATTGTAGCTGGAAACGCTAAACTTCTTGGCAAATTTAGCTTGTCGTAAATTCCTCTTTCTTCCAATTTTTCTATGAGTCTGAAAATGAGTAACAGCAAAATTGAACCCAGCAACACGATTAACTGGAAAGGAGAGTATCTGGTCGTGCTAAATCCCGGATAGACGAATGCAAAAGGCAGATAAACGATTGCAGCTACGGCAAAAGCTATAATAGCTATATACGTAAGGTTTTCCGTCTCTGCTTTGATGTAATCCCTGAGCAGATAAACGAAGAAGGCATAAACGAGAATCATTATCGCAGCAATGAATCCAGGAGCCCAGGCATCCAAGTACAAACCGAGAGCAATTCCAGTTAAAACCGGATACACAAGAGCTCTTTTATCTTTCAGATTTTCTCTCGCATTTCTTCCGCTCCAAGCGTTTATAGAAGCTGCGAAAAGAGCAAGCGTTGATGTCTGCCAGAAAACCTCCCAAATGTGATGGTCGTTGAAGCTCAAAACGCTTCTTGCCATCAGCTGTCCGGGGATTAAAACGACCAAAAATGAAGCGATAACTCCGGCTTTTCTTCCAAACACCTCCTTAGTTAAGAGATACGTTGGTAAAGCAAGCAACGCTCCTCCTACGGCAGGAATAAATGCCACAATCGTCCTGATTTCTGCTGGAGTTGATGCTCCAAATAGTTTGGCAAGGATCGCTCCAAGATACACCAAAAAAGGTCCGAAGTGCAAGTAAGTTCCGTAGGGGAAATGTGTGAAGGCATCAAACCACAGCCTACTCGGGAAATTGTAAACGGCTGATTCGATAAGCCTGAAATAATACCAAGGATCGTTTCCGCTGAGCCTCGCTCCTTCCATCCAAGGAACGAACACAAGGTTCCAGGGATTAACAATTCTAATGTAAAGACCAAGAATGACGGCAAGAAGAAGAATAGGAAGATGCCAGTACTTCTCAAGTTTTTGCGACATGGCAAACATCTTCGGAGATTTGGATTTAAACTTTACTGTTAAAGTTTTTTCAAAAGCGCTACAAGCTCTTTTTCTCTACCATTGACTTCAAACTTTTCAATTAACTGGCAGTGCTCATTCTCAGCCACCAAACTTTCGAAGATCTCTTTATGCCTCGCTGGAAGAGCGAGGATTATCGTTCCGTTCTTCTTTACGCAATCGAACCTCAAATTGTCAAGTAAATGGGCAACATCCACGCAGAACAGGCTGTCGAAAACGCAGCTTTTGAAAGGCAAATTATTTCCGTCACCTATAATTAAGTGGTCGGAGGGATTTTTCTCCAGAGATGCCACATCGATATCCAAAGCAACGACCTCACTTTCAACGTCCCTCTCTGCCAGAAAATCGAAGAGAAATCCGCTTGCCGAACCGAGATCCAAAACCAGTTTTCCAAGACTGAGATCGTTTTTCTCGATTCGTTCTAAAATTTCTTCGTATTTTTCGTACTGTATTTCCCTCCAGCTTTCGTATATCTCTGAGAAGAACACCAAAGTCAGGCTTCAGGAGGTTTTATAATTTTTGCGGAAAACGTTAAATTTGTTAGAAAAGATCATCTTATGAATGCGAAGAGAGGTTGTTTTGTGGTTGAAAAGTGCTGAAGATGACATATACGATGCGGAATTATTCTTCAAGGATTCAAGGTACTTCAGAACTGCGTTTTTCCTCTCAGCAAGCTCTGTCTCTTATACACATC
>WAQS01000133.1 GCA_015520115.1 Ferroglobus sp. | reverse complement strand
GAAGAAGAGAGTAAAGAACTTCTTGTCTATTGAGGCTGTTGAATCCTGGATTCTTCCATCCATAAGCACTGTACAATTCGAAGAGGAGTTTGGCATGGTAATGAAACTTAAGTTGTCATCTTCCTAACAGAGAGAAAGAAAAATTTTAAAATTAAAAATCAATTACGCAATATGATGAGCAGAAGAACATTTTTAAAAAGCACACTGGCGATTTTACTTTCAAGCTGCGTTACGAAAAAGCCAGTAAGCAAGATTGAAGAAAGGATAATTACCAAATTTCCAAAAGCTAAAGATTCAAAGGTTTACGTCATAAAAACTGAAGATAGAGAATACGGAGTCAAAAAACTTCTTGAAAACTTCGATCTCGAAAAAGTTGAAGATGCGAAAGTTGCGATAAAAGCAAATTACAACAGCGCTGATCCCTTCCCGGCTACAACCCACCTAAGAACGCTATCGGCAATAGTCGATAAACTGAAAGAGCTGAAAGCTCATGTGATACTTGCTGAGCGAAGTGGCATGGGTGAAACAAGACGAGTTCTTGAAAAAATGGGCGTTATTAGTCTTGCCACAAAAGAAGAATTCGATGTTGTGGTCCTCGATGAATTACGAGCCGAAGAGTGGGTAAGAGACAAATTTGAGGGAATGCACTGGAAAAGGGGCTACCTATTCCCGAGAGTTTTTAAAGACAACGTGGTAGTTCAAACTTGCTGCTTGAAAACCCACAGATTCGGAGGACACTTTACGTTATCGCTGAAAAACAGCGTCGGGATGGTGGCAAAATTTGATCCCCTCGACGGATACAATTACATGAGCGAACTGCATTCGTCGAAAAACATGAGGAAGATGATAGCAGAAATCAACGTCTCATATCAGCCAGAGTTCGTCGTTCTTGACGCTATCAAAGGCTTCTCAACTGGAGGACCGGAGAGTGGAACGATTATAGAACCAAAACTTATGCTGGCAAGCAGGGATAGGATTGCTATAGATGCGGTAGGAGTTTCCATCTTGAGAATTCACGGCACGACAAAAGATGTTTCCAGGGGAAGAGTGTTTGAGCAAGAGCAAATAGCGAGAGCCGTTGAACTCGGTTTAGGAGCTGAAAAACCTGAAGATGTGAAGTTAATACCACTGAACAGAGAAGCTGAAGACGTTTGCGAGAAAATTGAAGAAGAACTTAGGCGCATGTAGTTACTCTGCGGTGATCTCACGGATATTTCTCATCGACGATGAGAGATTCATTATCACAAAACAAACACTCGTTATTAGCTCAACCCCACTCTATTTCGAAAGTTAGAGCTACTTACATCCTAACTCATTTGCTCTTCGCTGAAAAGAGTGACTGTAACCTTAATATTCAAAGTGCCACAGGTATTCAACTTCGGCGAATGTTCTCACTTCAAAATGATACTTGTACGGACTTACCCATAATTTAGGGCATGGGGTACTTACTTATCCCAGCGAATATCTTGATTGTGGTTAAGTTTTCTTTGTACTCGAGAATTAACTTAAAGCTTTTTTCTTCTCCGCTTTCAAGTTTAATTACTGTTCCAACACCCCAAGGAGTTACTCGCGTCTCGTTTCCCACACCCAAAAAGTAAAATGACCACAAGCAGAATCAAGACTCTTTTCAAATCTATTACCACCTCCGTAATTATCGTTACATTAATTAATCTCTAATAACACCATCCATCATTAGCTACCCAAAATTCTTCGATTTCGATGAGAAGATCGTAAAAGCTTATTACTCGCAGTTTTTCCTTAAAAGAGATACCAATAACGGCGAAGTTGAAAAGAAATAAAGCAGCTTTAGAGTATGCGCTTAAGAAGTACTTGAAGAACAAAAAAGTGCAAAAGAAACGTAAAAAAGGAGTTAGATGATAATAGGCTGGAAGAATTGCGTAGAATATTCCAGAGTTCACCATTGAACTCGTCATCCGCCAGAATTAATTTTTATGAGCACGAAAGCTTTTGTCTCTGAAGTCGAAGAGAACGAAAAATAGCTGACGAGAGAGTACGGTTTTAAAAAAAATCGGATTGAATGAGTAGTGGATGATCACGATTGCCCAAATCTCACTTCGAGAATCCAGCCAAAGATGTTGCACTTGAATTTTATCAGATGTTCTAAAGTGGAAGAAGACGTGTGTAATCCCAACGTCAACGATCTTAAGAGCATATCACATTTTGACAAGATATCTGAAAAGTGGAAAAAGAGCCTGCATATGAAACTCTTACGAGAACTCTGAAAATCCGATCCCCAGCTTTTTACGAAGATATCAGCGTTGATGCCGTCTTGAATTAGCTAATAAATGTCTTAGGTTACAACGTCGAATCTTGGGACGATTACATCGTAGCCTTAGCTAAAAAGTTCAAAGCTACGATATACACTGTCGATTTAAAGCTAATGCGGAAAATAAGGGATGCTCCAGTTGTGGACTCCTTTTCCAGAAAAAATCTTCGAAGAGTACAATCGATCGTCAAGAGGGCGCTTGAGTATACAGTTTAACGAAAATCGTTGTCACCTCTTTGAGAAAAATAATCGTGGCATAACTTTTTTTTCAATTAGATGCAAGTGCATTCTGTCAGCTTTTCATTGTTAACAATGCTACAACAAAAGATCTCAAGGAGCCGTCGAGGTTAAATTTCCAAATGAAGCGTGCAAAAAGTGTATATTTGCATTCTTTCTGGAGACTTCTTTGACGAATTACTTTACTGTGAAATAGCGAGGAAAGTGGCTCTAACGTACAAGTACAAGAAGTGAATAGCTCCAACACTCGTTGAAGCTCAGATTCCAATGCACATACTTCACACAGGTCTGGAATTATCCACCGCCCGT
>WAQS01000132.1 GCA_015520115.1 Ferroglobus sp. | reverse complement strand
CTATTATGACCTTGTAATCTTCCTTGGCTTTCTCTATCGTAACCTTTCCGTCTCTGACGTCCTTTTCGATGAGGGAAAAGTCTCTCTCAAGGGGATTCCCGTATCCCCCTCCTCCGGGAAGCTGCAGGCTCACGACATCTCCTTTCTTCAAAACGTCAATCCCCTTCGATTTCAAACGGATGTTATCCTTATCCGGATTCAGAATGAATCTTCCCGGCATGCCGGGTTTTCCTCCGAAAAGACCGTGAGGAGGGAACTTCTGACTATCTCCGTACCTTGCAAAAACGACCTCGTCCGTCAAAAATCTGATATCTCTCCTCAAGCCTAAAGCTCCTCTGTATTTTCCTGCTCCCCCTGAATCCGGTATGAACTCGTACCTTTCTATCATTACCGGGTACTCTATCTCTATAGCCTCTATCGGAGTGTTCATGAATCTGGCAAGGTGCGAATCCTGTCCGTCTTTACCGTCTTTGAACGGACGAGCACCCATTCCACCCCCCATGATCTCGATGTAAATCCATCTCCTTCCGTTCTGATAACCGCTGAAGCTGCAAGTTGTTATCTGGGCATGACTACCAGCCATGACTCTGTCTGGAGCTGCTTCGCTCAAAGCTTTGAGCATGGCTTCGGTTATCTTCTGGGAACAGTTTGTTCTCGCTGCGACAGCTGCTGGTGGTCGTGGATTGACTATCAATCCTTCTTCGGCTTCGATCGTTATCGGTCTGTAGCAGCCGGAATTTATCGGAACGTGGGGGTCGACAACAGCTATAATCGTGTAGTAGACTGCCGCATAAGTCGTCGCTATCGGACAGTTTATATTGCCTCTAACCTGCTTCGAAGTTCCGTTGAAGTCGACTTTTATCTCGTCTCCTTTTATCCTAACGTTTACTCTAATCTTAACTGGGTCGTCTGTAACTCCGTCGTTATCGATGTAGACCTCTCCGCTGTACTTTCCGTCGGGAAGCTTTTCTATCCCTTCCCTAATCCTCCTCTCGGAGTAATCCAAAAGGGCGTTCAGACATTCAGAAACTACTTCGACACCGTACTTTTTGTAGAGCTCTCTAACTTTTTTGATTCCAACGTAATCGGCAGAGACGAGAGCTCTTATATCGCCAAGGGTTTTTTCCGGAACTCTTATGTTGTTTTTCAAAATCGCAAAAACGTCCTCGTTTTCTTTGTATCCCTTGTATAATTTGATCATCGGAAGTCTGAGACCTTCCATGAATATGTCCGTCATACCCCCAGCAACTCCTCCCGGAACAGCTCCGCCCATATCTGTCATGTGTGCGATGCTTCCTACGAAGCCCACGAGCTCTCCTTCGTAGAAAACGGGAGCGAAGGTTTGAACATCCATAACGTGCTGTCCACCCATGTAAGGGTCGTTGGAAATTATAATGTCTCCATCTTCAAGAGAATCTGGAGGAAATCTTTTGACGAGCTCTCTCATAGTTATTTCGAAACCCGCAAGAAGCATAGGGGCGTGATGAGCTTGAGCTATCGTATACCCTTTTTCATTGAAAATTGCACAGCTGATGTCCATAACCTCCTTAATTATCGTTGACCTCGCACTTCTGACGATTGTATACCCCATTTCGTCGGCGATCCTTTCAAGAGCGTATCTAATAACCTGCATCGTAATTGCGTCAGCCCTCATCAAACTTTCACCTCAACAATGATGTTTCCAAAATCGTCAATCTTAGCCTTACAACCTGAGTGGATGACGGTCGTTGAGAACTTCTCCTCGATTATGCATGGTCCTTCTACAACATTTCCAGCAAGCATCAACTCTCTTGTGTAAACTGGTACTCTTAAAAATCCGTTTCCAAAGTAAACTTCCCTCTCCTCTTTCAAAGCTTTGCTTGGAGGACTTCTATTACCTTTTTCGATTTTTTCAAGCTGAATTTTCGGTACCTTCCCAATTGCTGTTACTCTAAGGTTAACGATTTCCACCTTTTCGTCCTCGGAACTGTAGGTGTAAACTTCTTCGTGCCTTTTGTGGAACTTCTTTACGATTTCTTTAAAACTCTCCTTCGTAAACTTTGTTCCCCTCTCAATTGGAATGTTCAACTCGTAGCTCTGTCCGGAATAGCGCATGTCCATCGACCATTTAATTTCCATGTCTTCCTCTCTTACACCTTCCTTTCTCAACTGCTCAATTCCTCTTTTCTCCAACTCGGCAAAGTAGCTCTGGAGGAGAGATAAATCGACTTCGTCCTCTTCGGCAATGTAGCTCCTTACGTAATCGTGCTTGATGTCTGCAACGAGAAGTCCAAAGGCGGAGTACTCCGAAGGAAGGGGTGGAATTACCACCCAAGGTATGTTGAGATCCATAGCTATCTGAACAGCATGCAAAGGTCCAGCTCCACCGAAAGCGACAAGAGCAAATTCTCTTACATCGTACCCCCTCTCGGTTGAGCACGTAGCTATTCCCTTCTCCATCTTCGCATCAGCTACCCTTATTATCCCCATAGCCACTTCTTCTACGCTCATATCCATTTGATTCGCAAGTTTCGAGATTACCTTTCTCGCAAGAGACTCGTCGAGTTTCATTTCCCCTCCAAGGAAGTTCTCTGCAGAGAGTCTCCCAAGAACTAAATTCGCATCAGTCACGGTAGCATTTTCCCCTCCTTTTGCGTAACAAGCTGGTCCGGGATCAGCTCCGGCACTCTGAGGACCAACATTAAGAACTCCCGCTTTATCGAGCCAAGCTATGCTTCCTCCACCGGCTCCGATCGTATGTACATCCACGATTGGTATTTTAACCGGATAACCTTCGAATTTCCCTTCCGTAGTGACGACGGGAGTTCCTCTCTCAATTAAAGAAATGTCAAAACTGGTTCCCCCCATATCCACCGTGATTATGTTCTCAAAACCGAGAATGTTGCCAATAAAACTTCCAGCCACGACCCCTCCTACCGGTCCTGAATTTACTATTGCCACCGCATACTTCTTAGCAGTTTCAGCGGGCATAATTCCTCCGTGAACGAGCATGATTCTAAGGTCTTCAATTCCATACTTCTTCTCAAGCTTTTTTTGAAGATCTTCAAGGTATCTCTCAAGTATTGGCTGAAGGTAAGCGTTCAGAACTGTTGTGCTCGTTCTCTCGTATTCCCTAAATTCAGGAGCTATATCGGAGGAAAGAGAAACGTAAATTTCCGGATTTATCTCCTTTATTATCTCTCTAACCCTCCTCTCGTGAGTTGGGTTTAAAAATGAGAACAGAAACGAAACTGCTATAGATTCGACACCTTCGGAGATTAAAAACTCTACAGCCTCCCTTGCTGATTTTTCGTCGAGAGGTTTTACGATCTCTCCTTTACTGTTCACTCTCTCTTTAACCCCTTTCCTTAAATACCTTGGAACGAGAGGTTCTGGATTGTCTACTGTCATGTCGTAAAGCCCTTCTTTCGGTCGCTGGAACCTTCCTATTTCCAGCACGTCTATGAATCCTTCGGTGGTTATAAGCCCCGTTTTAGCTCCTTTCCTTTCTATGAGTGCGTTTGTTCCTATCGTCGTTCCGTGGACTATGTACTTCAAATTTTCAATTTCCGCGGAACTAATCTCAAGAATTTTTTCGATACCCCTTAAAACTCCAACAGTCAGGTCCTTTGGCGTTGTTGGGGTTTTCGTATGGTAAAGCTTTCCAGATTGATCATCTACAAGAACGACATCAGTAAAAGTTCCGCCGACATCGATACCAATCCTCATTCGAACACCTCTCTCGGGATGTCACAATTAATCATGTAGTCTAACCAATATAAATTTAACGGTTATTGATAGTGAAAGATTGCCCCTACTTGGAGGGTTCGTGAGAAAAATTGATAGAAGAGTTGTTTGAAGGGGGAAGCGAAATTCCGAACTTTAACTTACCGAGCGTGAACCTCGTGCTACTCACACACCAATAACGATAACTGTTATCGGTTTATTTTAGATTTTTAAAAATTTTAAGAATTTAGATAATTATTCAAAATAAATTACCCTCTCACAAAAATCGTCTCCAGCTGCGAAAGATTTCGTCGTTTCAACCTTTGCTCTTGGATTCATCTTCTCCACAGTCACTTTGAACCAGATATCGCAACCCTCCTTATCTTCTTCTTCCAATCCGAACATCTTAGCCCAGTCGAACCAAGGACATGAAGTGTGTCTAACGATAACCTTATCTTCCTCCGCTAACACTTCCACTTCCTCCCCCATGATTTCGCTGCTTCTTGCTATTGCTTTAGCTATCTCGACGAGATTTTCTGGATTTACTCCGTGCTCTTTGTATAATTTGGCGGTACCTTCTCCAACTTTTCCCCAGAACTTTTTCACGAGCTCTCTTGCCTTCTCCCTACCGAACTCCTCCTCAACAACAGATCTCCACTTGTAAAAGAAATCTCTGCAAATGTTCCACATGACTTTTAGATCTTTCTCAGCTTGGGACATTCAGAACACCTCATACCTTT
>WAQS01000131.1 GCA_015520115.1 Ferroglobus sp. | reverse complement strand
CCTTATTCCCTCCACTGCAGACAAACCAGCGGCACTTCCCCCAATAATGAGGTAGTCCATAAGAGACACCAAAAAAATAAAAAGTTACCTTTTCACTTGCCTTACCGCTTCAAGGTACCTCTCTATCGACTTCTTCTTTATCTTCTGATCAGCTTCTCTTATATCAACCCAGTCTATTGCTTTAGTTTTGCAGAACTTAACGCACATCGGATCGCCGTTGCATAAATCGCACTTTATCGTTTTCCCAGTCACCGGATCTACCAAAGCCCCTCCTATCGGACAAGCTAAGACACAGCTTCTGCAACCCATGCACTTGTCGTAGTCTATTATCTTCGCTCCGGTCTTCGGATCCTCGTAGATTGCCGAGACTGGACAGACTGCCATGCAAACCGGATCTTCGCACTGAACGCAAACTGTGGGAAGCTCCAAAGCGTTGAGGGGATCCCTGATGACTACGATCCTCGACCTGTAGGGGTTTATCACTCCCTCATGACTCAGAGAGCAAACGAGTTCGCAATCCCTGCAGCCAGTGCACTTGTCCGGATCTATTACGAACATCTTCATTAGACCACCTCCGGGAAGTTGGGCTTCGGCTTCTCAATCCCAAGCTTCTGCAGAGTTTCCTCTTTTGGAACTCCGTTTTCGTCCCATCCGTGCTGCTTGTAGTACTCCTGAAGCATCATCTCGTACTTATCTCTGTCAAGCTTCCTACCCCTCATGAAAGGCAAGCCCCTCGGAGCGGGCTCTTTGAAGTACCTCTCGTAGGGGTAGTCGTCTTTCTTGCTCATTCCGTTCATGAGGTTGAAGAGCCTCTCCATCGTGTAGTTTCTCTCACCAATCGTTATCAGATCCTCCTTCGTGAATTCCAGTCCAGTGGCGTAGTAGATTATTTTCACGTACTCGTCATAGGAAGGAGCGTGGGGAGCGTTGAAAACCGAGTGGAACTTGCATATTCCGAGGCTGTCAACCACGTTGAAGTAAACTTCGTACCACCAAACCAAGATTCCCTTAGTCTCATAAGCCGTGAAGTCGTTCTCGATCTCGTAGCCTATAAGTTTCTTCAGGAAGTCCTTCGGAAGCTGGAAGAGGTCTATAGCCGGGCGACTTCTCAAGTGGTCAGCTCCTCTCGTGGATGTCGCAATGCCTAAGGCAAAGCTTGGCACACCCCTCTCATCGGTATGCAGATTTGGTTGCCCCTTCACATGGTTGAGGTAGTAGGCTGTTTCCTCTCCAAGAGCCTTTATCGCCTCCTTCGGACCTTTAGCTAAGATGTCTCCGATTCCCTCTCTGTTGACAATCATTTCGGCAAGTCTCAAAACAGCTTCCTTGTCACCCCATTCAAGTTTAAAGCCAACATCTTCTTCCGTCAGGTAGCCGCGCTGATAAAGTTCGAAAGCCCAAGCCATCATCGCTCCAAGCGAAAGGTTGTCGACTCCCCATTTATTACATAATTCGTTTCCTTTTATCACGAACTCCCAGTCGTAGACTCCAACCAGCGTGCCGAAAGTTCCCATCATCGTGTATTCCGGACCTTCGTTTACCAAACCGGCGTACTTCCCCTTCTCTATCTTTACTCTGTGCCTGCAGTGAACTGAGCAACCTATGCATGCCGTGTGCTTGACGTTGTATTCGAGCAGATTTTCAGCCTCAAGGGGCTTTCCTTCCTCTCCCGGGGTGTTGAACTGCCAGTTCAATGTTCCGATGAAGCCGGTTGTGTAGGAAACGTCGTAGAGCAAAGGAGTGCCAAGCTTGCTCAAGGTTTTCGCCCATTTTGTGCTCAAAATTTGCTTGTTTAATTCCATGCAGTACTCTATGAACTTGTCGACATCGTAAACCTCCAAGTCCATTCCGCCGCTTGCGACAATGGCTTTAAGCTTCTTACTCCCCATCACAGCCCCAGTTCCGCCCCTTCCACCGGCATTCTTTACATTGTTCATAACGTTGGCAAAGGCAACCATGTTTTCTCCCGCCTTCCCTATAACCATGCATTCAGCCCTATCATCTCCGAGCTCCTCCTTGATCTCCTTCTGAGTCTCGTAAGTGTCGAGCCCCCAGAGGTGGGAAGCATCTCTTATCTCGACATTACCATCTCTAACGTAGAGGTAAACCGGCTTCTCAGCCCTGCCTCTGATTAT
>WAQS01000130.1 GCA_015520115.1 Ferroglobus sp. | reverse complement strand
TTTTGAAGCACGCCGCGAAATGGTGGGGAGAAAGGGAGATTGTTTCGAGAAACTTGGACGGCAGCATGTTCAGGTATAATTACGAAAAAGCCTTCGAAAGAGTTTGCAGACTCGCCAACGCTCTCGAAAGTCTTGGTGTAGGTGTAGGAGATAGGGTAGGAGTAATAAGCTGGAACACGCACCGCTTCTACGAGCTATACTTCGCCATACCGGGAATTGGAGCAGTAATTCTCCAAATGAACTTAAGATTGCATCCGAGGGAGATTGCCTACGTAGCCAACCACAGCGGGGCAAAGGTGATATTCGTCGACGAATCCCTGCTTCCGATAGCTGAAGCGATAGCTCCGCATATAAAAGCGGAGAAGTACGTCGTGATGACGGATAAAGAGTTACCGGAGACGAAGCTTCCGGAAGTTTACAGCTACGAGGAATTAATTAAAGAGAACAGCAAGGATTACGACTTTCCAATGATCGACGAGAGATCAGCCTACTCAGCCTGCTATACATCCGGAACGACAGGAAACCCTAAGGGAGTTTACTACTCCCACAGATCCATAGTTCTGCATAGCTTAGTTGCCGCTTTCTGTTTAGGCTTAAAACCCGAAGATGTCTACATGCAGCTCGTGCCGATGTTTCACGCAAACGGCTGGGGATTATTTTTTGCTGCAACCCTTACCGGATGCAAACTTGTTTTTCCCGGCAGGTACACCACCGAGAACTTAGCTCCGGTGATCGAGTTGATGCAAAAGGAAGGGGTAACAGCCACAGCCGGAGCTCCAGCAATATTCATTCCGATGCTGAACCAGCTTCAGCGAATGGAGCCGAAGCCGAAGTTTAACGTGAAGGCTTGGAGTGGAGCCACTGAGCCGCCGCTTGCCATGATGAGGGGGTTAAGGGAGTTCGGAATAGAGATAGTCCATGCCTATGGAGCTACCGAAACATCTCCGTTGGTGTGCTACAACTACGTGAAACCCGAACTTAAGGAAAAGATGAGCGAAGAGGAGCAGTGGGAATTAAAAAGAAAGCAGGGAATTCCGGTGTTTGGCGTTGAAGTTAAGCTTGTCGACGAGAATGGCAACGAGCTGCCCCACGATGGCAGAACAATTGGAGAACTATGGATAAGGGGTCTGTGGATCACTTCAAGCTACCACAACGATGCGAGAACTTTCGAATCCTTCGCCGGGGAGGGATATTTGAAATGGTGGAAGAGCGGAGATGCAGCAACAATTGATGAAAACGGGTATATAAAGATAGTTGACAGGTTTAAGGATTTGATAAAGAGTGGAGGAGAGTGGATAAGCAGCGTGGATTTGGAGAATTACTTAATGGCTCATCCAGCTGTCCTTGAAGCTTGCGTCGTCGGAATTCCTCACCCAAAGTGGGAGGAAAGACCGCTGGCTTTCGTCGTTCTAAAAGAAGAGTACAAAGGAAAAGTAAGCAAAAATGAACTCTACGAGCACTTAAAGCAGAGATTTGCGAAGTGGCAGCTGCCAGACGAAATACTCTTCGTCGATGAAATACCAAAAACAAGCGTCGGAAAATTCAACAAGAGGTTTTTGAAGGAAAAATACGAAGACTTCTACACTACTCAAAACCTTTGATAAAAGCTCTAACGTTTTTTCCAAGAACTTTGTGGTTGTAACCTCCCTCTAAAACTGCGAACCTTCTTCCCCCGCATTTTTCTTCAGCGTACTCCTTTATTATTTTCCCTATTTCCGTGTAATCTTCAGTTTCGAGTTGATCTCCCCAATCCTCTTTGTGTCTGTCGAAACCGGCTGAGACAGCAATTATATCGTAATCAACGCTTTCAAGAAAATCGGAAATGCTCTCCACATCCTTCATGTGGAAGTACTTAACGCTCTCGTCATTTTCGAAAGTATTAGCCGTTCCATCTCCGAAGTGGAGATCGAAATCGACTATAGCAGCTTTTTTAATCAATTCAAGTTTTTGAAGCTTTCTGATTGCAATGGCGATATTGTTGAAGTAGCAGAACCCCCAGCAACTGTCGGGACTTGCGTGATGCCCCGGTGGTCTTATCGCAGCAAAAGCTGGCTCTTCCATTGAAATTAAAGCGGCTTTTATCGCTCCTCCAGCTGCGAGCATGGCAACATCGAAGAGCTTTAAACTTTTCACCCATTCGTAATGCTTTCTCGTGTGCACGAGCAAAATATCCTCTTCACTCGCTTTTTCCGGCTCAACGAAATCGTAGTCTTTAAGCTCGTTCACTATAGCCTCCATTCTTCCCGGCGAAGCTGCCGGATCGGAAGAGTAAACCTCGTAAAATTTGGGGGAGAAAACAACTTTCATGCTATCACCAAAAAGCATCGAGGGTTTTTTGAGTCGCTCCTTTCAAGCTCGCTTCGTTGTATCCGAACCTCTCAAGTATTCTCAGCACAGAGGGAATTATCTGGTGGTTTATGTAGTAGTCTTTGTCAAGCTTCTTCACCATGTTTCCGCTCCTCGTTCTTATAACCAAGTTCTCGCCGTCGAACTCCTCTATCAAGTCCACGGGATATGCTCTGTCCCCAACGTTTCCAGCACCTTCCACAACGACGAACCCAACTTTGGATCCAACACTATAGACTATTCCAAGCTCCATAGCCCTTAAAGCAGCCTTCACATGAGCTTGCTTGCTCTCGTATTTATCAGGACGTTTCGTCAAACCTTTGTAGATTACCACATCCTCAAGCCTTACCTTTCCGCTCTTTATGTCGTTTATAACTTTTCTAACGTATTCGGCAGCTTTTTCCGGATTCTCCTCCTTCAGTATTATTTCAATAACGCTCTTCTGAACGTTCTTCGCCAGCTCGCACCAATCCCCTCTTCTCACTTCCAACCCCTTCACCACAAGGATTCCGTCCTCAGTTAAGCCAGCGTACCTCTTCTTTTCAACGAAGAATATCGTTTTGTAGTACTCATCAACTTCAATCTGCACCGGAAACTTTTCGGAGATTTCCTCAATCAGCTTCTCCACCTCATCCCTAATTTCTTCAAGGCTTAACTTATCCTTCTTAACGAATATGCTGTCGGTATCTCCGTAAAGCACTTCGAAACCGAGCTTCTTGGCAATCTCCACGGCAGATTTTATTAGATGCCTGCCCCAAGCGGTTGTCGCTTCGGCACACTGCCTGCAATACCATCTCGCCCCGCTCCAGCCGGTGTAGCCGTAGAAGGAGTTCGTGAGAATTTTCAAAGTCTGCTGCTTTATGTCCAAAAGCAAGTACTCCCTCGAATTTCTGTCGAGATCCTTCATCTGCTTCTTTATCTCCCTCCTCTTCTCTATGAGCATCTTCAGTATTCTCCTGAAGAAGCCATCTGGCTGCTTTCTGAACTTGTGTCCCACCTCAGGCGCTACATAGCAATCTTCGCATTTTCCAAAAACGTAAGTGTCGGGAGAGATGTTGTAGGCGATCATTATGCTTGGGTACATGGAAGCGAAGTCCAAGCAGACGACGTTTTTGTGCAAACCTCTCGAAGGTTCGAGGACGAAAGCTCCTTCATAGCTCTCCTCAACTTCAGCCGGGTTGGGGGCTATTTCCCCAATCTTGTAGGCTTCGCTTAGCAAAAACCAGTCAACCTGCTTTCCCCTACCTATCCTCGCCACGTCATCTGTCGGAATCCT
>WAQS01000129.1 GCA_015520115.1 Ferroglobus sp. | reverse complement strand
GTAATAATAGTAGATCACCACTTTCCGGTCGGAAGAATTGAGAAAGAAAACCTTGCTCACATAAATCCGCACCTTGCTGGTATAGACGGCTCCTTCGAAATGTCCGCCAGTGCCACAGCCTACTTCTTCGCAGAATACTTGGGAAACAACTACGATCTGACTGCCTTAGCTCTAATCGGGATAATAGGAGATAAACAAAAGCTCAGAGGGGGAAATTTAGAGGTCGTTAAGAGGGGATTAGAGAGGGGATATTTGGAAAGGAGAGAAGGTTTGAGGATGATATCCGGGAAAGTGAAGGACGTTCTTCTTTACTCAACTGAGCCCTTTCTTAACTTCTACGGTAATGAGGAAGAACTCGGAAAGTTTCTTGAACAGGTGAACGTTGACGGAGAGAAGGAATTCGATGAGCTTAGTAAAGAAGAGGAAAGCAGACTCGCCAACGGAATAGCCGTAAGACTGCTGAAGATGAACTGCTATCCCGGAATTTTCGAGGACGTATTCGGAGAGAAGTTTTACTTAAAAAACGAGCTGATAAAGAATGCGATAATGCTAAGCGAAGTGGTGAACGCTTGCGGAAGAAAGTCGGCAAATTCGATAGCTTTTGCCATCTGCATGAGAGACGAGAATTACCTTGAGAAAGCTTTGAACTTGTGGAGGGAATTTCAGGAGGAACTCTTGGAGGAGGTCGTAAAGAGGATTAGCGAAGTAAAAGAGGGTTTCTGCATAAGGTATCTTGTCATGGAAGACGCTCCGACAACAGGACCTATAGCCTCAATCCTCTCAAGGTACATATTTTCCGACAAGCCATTTATAGCGATAAACGTGAAAAAGAACGGGGAAGTCAAGGTCTCGGCGAGGGGAAATGAAAGGCTTGCCGAAAAGGTTAACTTGGGGGAGGTTATGAGGAAAGCCGCTGAAAAAGTCGGTGGTAGCGGAGGAGGTCACAGCGTTGCTGCCGGAGCAAACATAAGCTCGGAAAAAGTAGAGGAGTTTCTGAAGGAGGTTGACAGGCTTTGCTGTTCAAGCTTGAGCTGAAGCTTGATCTTGAAGATGCCGAGATTATTTACAAAGCTTTGAAGCCGGACGACGTTGAATGGGCGAAAGCAGATTTCGATGACACCCTGAGGATAATTATCGAAACGGAAAAAATCGGTGCCGTGATAAATGCCTTCGAAGATTTTATGATGAACGTTAAAGCTTCTATTTCCGTTCTTGAAAGTCTTTCAACCGGGAAGGGGCGAGATTGACTATTCTTTCTATTATTTTGGCAGAACTACAAAGTTCGCAATCCTCTTTCTCCCTTATTCTGACCACTTCAGCCTTTATTCCCCTTTTTTCAAGCTCCTTTTTCAACCATTCCTCATCGAAGTGCTGATCGTATCCGAGAGCTATTACATCCGGCTTTATTCTTTCGATTGGCTTGAAAATGTCCTCTTCATCCCCAAGAATCGCCTCGTCGACAGGCTTTAAAGCTTCTACAACCCTTCTTCTCTGCTCTTCCGGCATTATCGGCTTGGGTTTATGTTTCACGTTCTTCTCCCTCGCAACTATGACGACAAGGTAGTCTCCAAGCTTCTTCGCCTCTTCCAAGAACCTTATGTGCCCCGGATGAATGATGTCGAAAGTTCCCGTTGCCACCACTTTCCTCATCATTTCGCAAAGAGAGGAAGGGAATAAAACAGTTGCCACAAAAAATTAGGAGGAAAACATGTCCTTTAAAGCTCTCTTGTTTATCTTTCCGACGCTCGTCTTCGGAATTTCGTTCACGAAAAAGATTTTATCTGGAACCGCCCACTTCGTTATCTTTCCTTCCTCGACAAACCCCATCAGATGCTTCTTGATGCCCTCCTCGCTCACTTTTCCTTCAAATTCCTTTTTGAGGACGACGATCGCCACGGGTCTTTCTCCCCATTTCTCATCCGGAACTCCTATCACGGCACACTCCAAAACGGCTGGATGCATGCTTATTAGACTTTCAAGTGTCAGTGAAGAAATCCACTCTCCACCGCTCTTTATAACATCCTTTATTCTGTCGACGATGTTCACATAACCAAGCTTGTCGACAACAGCAATATCTCCGGTGTGAAGCCATCCTCCCTCCCAAAGCTCCTTCGTTTTTTCCGGATCTTTTAAGTATTCCGGAGTCAACCACGGAGCTCTCACGACGATTTCTCCCATATCTCTTTCGTTTGGCTCGACATCCCTCCAGTCCTCCTTGACAACCCTCAGGTAAACGAAGGGAATCGGGAAGCCAGTCTTCACGTAGTAATCGACTTTCTCCTCTTCGCTCAGGCTTAAAAGCTCTGGTTTAAGTTTGGCGATCGTCAAAACTGGACATGTTTCGGACATTCCGTAGCCGGAGGTAATCTTTATTCCCTTCTCTATTGCTTTCAAAGCCAGACCTTTCGGAAGTTTGGATCCTCCGATGACAACTTTCCATCCGTCAAGCCTTTCATTTTCTTTTAAAGCCGCCAGTATCATGTTGAGAATCGTGGGAACGCAGTGGCTTAGAGTAACCCCCTCCTTCTTTATAAGCTCTATAATTCTCCTTGGCTCGTATCTTCCCGGATACACTTGCTTCACGCCAAGAAGAGTCGCCACGTAAGGAATACCCCAAGCATGGACATGGAACATCGGAGTTAGAGGCATGTAAACGTCGTTCGATCTAAAAGAAACCCAGTTGTCTTCGTATGCTGCAAATTCGAGAGCGACAACAAGAGTGTGGAGAACGAGCTGGCGATGGTTGAAATATACACCTTTCGGTCTTCCCGTCGTGCCGGTTGTGTAACCGAGAGTTGCAGTTGTTCTCTCATCAAGATCTGGAAAATCGTACTCCTTACTCGCTTTCTTCAACATCTCCTCGTACTCCAGTTCAGTCAGATCCGTTTCGGGCATTTCATCATCCGTTAAAATGACGTAGTTCTTTACCGTGTCAAGCTTGTCCTTTATTTTCTCAATCAGAGGCAAGAACTCTTTGTTGACGAGAACTACCTCATCTTCAGCGTGTTGCATCGTGTAAAGGATATCTTCAGGACTGAGCCTTACGTTAACGTTGTGGAGAATAGCGCCCATCATTGGTACGGCAAAATAGCATTCCAAGTAGCGATGAGAGTCCCAGTCCAAAACAGCCACCTTTGTGCCTTTCTTCACCCCCAACTCTTCCAAGGCATTAGCGAGTCTGTGGACCCTTTCGTAAAGATCCTCATACGTGTATCTAACGATATCTCTGTAAACTATCTCCTGCTTCGGTGCCCATCTCACTCCGTGCTCAAGTATGTGCTTCAAAATCAGCTGAAAGTCGTACATACCATCACCCGTTAGCAGACTTTTCTTCTTTAGCTAAATATCTTCGTAATTCTCGGCTTTCAGAAGCATTTTTATTGCCGACCAAATTCTCAATTTTAAATAATTATTGTTCTCTCTTTCAGTGCTTTCAGTAATTCGTTTAAAAGCTCTTCCACCCTCTTTAGGGAAATGCCGTAGCTTTTAACAGCTTCTTCAATTGCCTTAGACGAAAGAATTTCCTCGCTTTTTAATTCCACCACTTCAATCGGAACGTTCTTTCTCGCCCTGTAAACGATCTGAACGACATCCCATCTGCTGTAATGACCAACGCAATCAAAGTACGCTTTGGTAGCAAGTCTTTCCTCTGGATCAAGCTCAGCAAAAATCAGTTTCTCCTCGTCTATAACCGGCTCGACCAAGTATAGCCCAGAGGGATTGACTACCGAGCTTCCACCAGCTGCGATATCGAAAGCTCCTTCCGGAAGAATGTCTGAAGGTAAATACATGTTTGCACTTAAAACGAAGGTCTGAGTTTCAAAAGCGTATTCTCTGACGGCAGCATCGATGTCGCAGCTCCATATTTTATCCTTCTCCGGATTGAATCTTCTCTTGTTCGCTGTGTGCTTTTCGGCAACCCAATAACCCGGCCACAATGCTGCGTGAATTTCTTCCCCCATCACGGCAAGTAGAGACTTAAACGGCGTCATATGGTTCTCGTAGCATATCAGCCCGCTAACATTTCCGACATCCGTTTTGTAGGTTCTCAAATCCGTGCCATCTCCAAGTCCCCACACCATCCTTTCTCCGTGGGTTGGCATAAGCTTCCTATGCTTTCCAAGGAAGTTCCCTTCAGAGTCTATGAAGACCACGGTGTTGTAGAGGGTTAAACTTCCCGGAGTTTTGTCGAGTTCGCTCACACCGATTATAACGTTGATTCTTGCCTCTTTAGCTGAATCAAACAGTGGAGATATATCTTCAGGAATTCTCACGGAGTTTTTCTGGTATTCCACCATGTATTCCGCCCAGCGAAATCCGGGTGTTACGCTCCTCCAGTATGGATAACCCGGGATGAACGTTTCCGGAAAAACTATTAGCTTCGCTCCCTTCCTTCCGGCTTCTTCTATCGCTCTGCAAGCCTTTTCAACGCTTCCTTCCCTATCCATGTATTCGGGAGAAATCTGAGCTACGGAAATTCCAACTTTTTCCATAACGATTAATGGCAATAATTCTTTAAAAAATTACTTTTTTACTTTTCTAATCCACAACTTCAAGCAGAATTTCGTTGCCGTTGCTGTCGTAAGCTTTCCAGCAGTTTCTGCAGTAGGGATAGTGAATTATTATGTGGACTTTTCCGTGAGAGAAAGTTCTGAGGTCCTCGCTTGAAGGATATGGGTTTGAACTCGGATGGCTGTGAGCGGTGCCGTAAATTTTCATGCCGAGAGGAATTAGATCCAGATTGAAGGCTGCGAAGTTTTCTCCAGATTCGAAGGGAATAAAAACGAATTCCTCTATAACGCCCTTCTTTCCAGTAAGAAGAGCGAAGAACTCGTTTGGATGCGTTTCCCTTGCGGCTTCGATCAACGCCTCTATGAGTTCTCTTCTAATTTTCATTTAGCTCCCTCAGAACTTCGATGAAAGCCTCCACCTCTTTCTCCCTACCAACTG
>WAQS01000128.1 GCA_015520115.1 Ferroglobus sp. | reverse complement strand
GGGATAGGGAGGATAATAAGTTTTTAGATGTTGTGTACTCTTCAAAGGCACATTTCTTAATAACTTTGGATAAAGATTTGCTGGATCTAAGAAATGAAGATTCGGAATTCCAAATTAAGGATCACAGATTTAAAATATTGAAGCCAGAAGAATTTTTAAAATTCGTCAAAATGTAATTTTTGGTATCAAATTTGCTAAGGCTCTAACGAATGATTTCATAATTCTAAGGCGCAATGACGATACCAGCATCGTACTTGTTTATAAGTTCTTTAGAATGTGCTATGTCCTTCCCTCACACTCTTTCCCATGACAACGTTCAATAAGCCTTAGTCTTTCGAGTTTGTTTATGATCTCTTAGAATCGTGCGTAGCTCCTTTCCACTTCTGTTTTTAGAATTTTGTAAACGGCTCCTGAGTTTTCATCACTCGTTTTTTGATTTCAAAAACTTAGCTCTCTGATACTTCTCGCTGTTTCGAAGAAGCTAATAGTGGCTAATGACACACGTTACATCCACTTTCCTGAGATCTTCCAAACATTTGTTTGCTATTCATATTATCTTTTTCAGCCAGATGACGTAGCTTTTCACTCTCTGTATTCGGATACACCATCAGCAATCAGATCACGGGCAAACTCATAAAGGAGGATATAATCCTCAGGGTACTCTTTTCTGAAATTCTCCAGTGCTTTGAACAGTTTCTCTTTTGTTTATACAAGCGAAATAACTCGAATATTGTTCGAAGCGCTCAGGGATTTAGAATCTAAAAACTTTAGAGCTCAAACACCTCCTAAGAGCTTCAACTTAAAGAAAATTATGTAAATCAAGTTAGAATCGCCTGCGAAGATTTACCTGAACTCCGGTCCCTTAGCGGAGCTTTTTATCCTTCTTGTCACCTCTTCTATCGCCTCTTTAGATGCTTTTACCTTAACGAGGTTTTGAGAGATTATCTGGTAAACTGGTTCCCCTATTGGGCTAAGCTCGTCTCTCCTAACCACGTCTACTAAAACAAGCTTCACGTAAAGCTTCGTTCCATCTTCAAGTTCGTACTCGTTCCAGTCTTCCTTTACCGGTTTGAAGTTCAGCTTTTTTCCAGTGATTACCCTTCCATCCGGCATTTGTATTTTAAGTTCACCCTCCTCGCTCATGAAATTAGTTGGTTCCAATAGAATTTAAAGTAAATTTTATTTAACGAATCAAAATAATAAACTTTGGATGAACTGCGAGGATGTTCTACCGGAGATCGTTAAGAGATGTGAAAGCTGCAAAAATTCCAAAGAGTGCCAGCTCTCGTACATGGTAAAAAAGCTGATCGAAATTCTTGGAATTACTCGACTGGATACTTCTCCTCGTTCTTCTTAAGTTTTTCAAGAACAGCATCCTCCAAGTCTATTTGAAGAACGTCTGCAAGATAAATCAGGTAAATAAGTATATCCGCAACTTCCTCCCTTACTCTCTCAATATTCCTTCTCGCGACATCGTAGCTCTCTTCTTCGCTCACCCACTGGAAAATCTCAAGGAGTTCGGAGGCTTCAATAACTATCGAAGCTGCAAGATCTTTAGGATTGTGGTACTTTTTCCACCCCCTCACGTCTCGGAACTTCAAAACTCTTTCAACGACTTTTAGCAATTGTAATGCCTCCTGATTCTCTTTATCCCCTCAATATTTTTCAGTTTCTCCTCTTCGTCAATTCTAACGAGAAAGTCGTAGTTGGGGGAAACTTCGTAAACTTCCTCGCAGATTTCGAGAAGTTTCTTCTTTATCTCTTCTCTTCTAACAGGATCGACTGTCAGCTCGAAGTACAAAAAATCACCTCGAAATTTCGAATACCTTAAAAACTATTATGAAAAATATCGCGATTCCCACGGCTATTCTTATCGTTGAAATCAACCACCAGTACTTCAAAATTCTTACGAGGTTTTCTTCCCTTGTCAGCCACTCGAATAACTTATCGCTCAGGCTCATTGCTGCTCTTTCGCTTTCTTAGTCTTTATTTTCTTAAGTCTTATTATGTTTTCCCTGTCCATTTCCTCAAGCTTGAACGAAATGAACTTCGCAGCCTCCTCCATTTCCGGGATTACCTTATACTCCAGAGCGTTGACTCTCCTCTTCGTCCTCTCTATTTCCTCTATCAATCTTTTTAAGGTAGTTTCCAGTTCAGCAACTTCTAAAATTGCGTCTACGAGCTCCTCGTAAGCAGAAACAGCCTCGTCAAGCCTTGCGGAAGTTCCTATTATTCCGTAATCTCTCTCATAGACGCTTCTTCTGACCTTCTCTCTCTTTATAACCGGTACGACTACACCCATTATGTTCTTCCTCTTCATCGTGAATTTCGGCTCGGCGTGACAAGCTAAGGCTATTGACTTAACTGCTATAGCTCCATCGACAGCCATAGCTAAAGCAAGCTTCTCTCTTGCAACTTCGTACTTCTTTATCATCTCTTCTATCACTGCCTTAGCATCCTCAAGAATCGTTCTGAACTCCATTATCAAACCGTCTCTCTTCATTTTAAGTAAAGCGTGACCCCTCTTAGCCATCTGAATTCTTCTCTTGAGCTTTATTAGTTCCATTCGTGTTGGCTGAACCTCTACCATTACACCACCTCAAAAAAGAAAAAAGTGTTAAGCTGCTTGAGCCTTCTTCTTGTACTTCGGATGGTACTTCTCGATATACTTCCTCTCAATCTTCGTAAGCTCCTCCTCTGGAAGCATAGCCAAGAGCTCCCAACCTATGTCGAGTGTGGTTTCAATGTCTCTGTCCTCGTACTTTCCTTGGTTAACGAATCTTCTCTCGAACTCGTCAGCGAACTTCAGATACTTCCTGTCCCTCTCGGACAAGGCTTCCTCTCCAACAATGGCGACGAGACCTCTCAAATCGACACCCTCTGCATAAGCAGCATACATCTGATCGTTCCACTGCACGTGATCATCCCTCGTTCTTCCCTCTCCTATTCCCTCCTTCATCAATCTGCTAAGTGACGGAAGAACGTTTATCGGCGGATAAATTCCCTTCGCGTGCAGCTCTCTGCTTAAAACGATCTGTCCTTCGGTGATATAGCCAGTGAGGTCGGGAATTGGATGAGTGATGTCATCTCCGGGCATCGTCAGGATTGGCATCTGAGTAATCGTTCCTTTTCTTCCCCTAATTCTTCCAGCCCTCTCGTAAATTGTTGCTAAGTCCGTGTACATGTATCCCGGATATCCTCTTCTTCCGGGAACCTCTTCTCTTGCCGCCGAAATCTCTCTCAAAGCTTCGCAGTAGTTTGTCATGTCGGTCAAAATGACAAGGACGTGGAGATCGTACTCGTAAGCCAAGAATTCGGCTGCCGTCAAAGCCATTCTCGGAGTTAACAATCTTTCAATAGCCGGGTCGTTGGCTAAGTTGAGAAAAACAACGGCCCTCTCCAAAGCTCCAGTTCTTTCGAAATCCTGCATGAAGTAGTGAGCTTCCTCGTGGGTTATACCCATAGCCGCGAAAACTACAGCGAATTCCTCTCCCTCACCCCTGACTTTAGCCTGCCTTGCCACCTGCAAAGCTATGTCGTTGTGGGGCAAACCGCTTCCGCTGAATATCGGTAGCTTCTGTCCTCTGACGAGCGTGTTCATTCCATCTATTGCTGATATTCCCGTCTGAATGAACTCTCTCGGATATTCTCTCGCATACGGATTTATCGCAGCTCCGATGATTTCTCTTCTCTCCTCCGGAACTATTTTCGGACCGCCATCGATCGGCTCACCGGATCCGTTGAATATTCTTCCAAGCATGTCGTAGCTAACGTTCAACCTGACGATGTCTCCGGTAAATCTTACGGTTGATGACGTGTCAATTCCTCTCGTTCCTTCGAAAACCTGAACGACCACAACATCCTTAGAAGTGTCAAGAACTTGCCCTCTTCTTGTACTTCCATCCGGCAAGGTGATCGTAACGAGTTCACCGTAACCTACAGGCTCGGTCTTTTCAACAAAAATTAAAGGTCCGGCAACCTGACTTATCGTTCTATACTCCTTCATTTATCACACCCCCAGAGCTTCCTTCATCTTCTTCATTGCAGCCTCCAAAGCCTCCTTGTAGTTCTCCTCGAACTTTGCTCTCGCGAACTCGTCTTTCCCCGGAACGTTGATAATTTCTTCAACAAGCTTTCCAGCTTCAAGAGCTTTGTAGAACATGTCAGACACTTGCTTTATAGCTTTCAGCAAATCATACTGCTTTTTGAGGTCACAGTAGGTGTCCACTGGATGATATGCGTACTGCTGTAGGTAAACTTCTCTTATCAACCTCGCCACCTCAAGCAAAACTCTCTGTGACTCTGGCAAAGCATCGCTTCCTACAAGCTGGACGATCTCCTGCAAGTTAGCCTCCTCTTGTAGAACTTCCATAGCCCATTTCCTCAGCTCACTCCAGTCCTCACCGACATTCTTGTTGAACCACTCAGCCAACGTATCAGCATACAAACTGTAGCTCTGCAACCAGTTTATAGCCGGGAAGTGTCTTCTTGCGGCAAGCTTTGCATCGAGTGCCCAGAACACTTTGACAATTCTCAACGTGTTCTGAGTTACGGGCTCCGAGAAGTCACCTCCCGGTGGAGAGACTGCTCCGATGATCGTAACGCTGCCAATGTTACCGTTTAGAGTTCTAACTCTTCCCGCTCTTTCGTAGAACTCAGCCAGTCTTGAAGCAAGGTAAGCCGGATAACCCTCTTCACCGGGCATCTCTTCAAGTCTTCCCGAGATCTCTCTCATCGCCTCAGCCCATCTGCTCGTCGAATCTGCCATCAAACCTACATCATAACCCATGTCTCTAAAGTACTCCGCTATTGTAATTCCGGTGTAAACGCTCGCTTCTCTTGCAGCTACCGGCATGTTCGAAGTGTTAGCTATCAGTACGGTTCTCTCCATGAGTGGTTTTCCAGTTCTCGGGTCTTCAAGCTCCGGGAATTCTTCAAGAACTTCCGTCATCTCGTTGCCTCTCTCTCCACATCCGATGTAAACGACGACATGCGTATCGCTCCACTTCGCAAGCTGGTGCTGGGTTACAGTCTTTCCGCTTCCGAACGGCCCGGGAATTGCGGCAGTCCCTCCCTTAGCAACAGGGAAAAGTGTGTCGAGAATCCTCTGTCCCGTTATTAGTGGAATCTGAGGTGGTAGCTTTTCCCTGTAGGGTCTCGGCTGCCTTACCGGCCATTTGTGGTAAAGCTTAAGT
>WAQS01000127.1 GCA_015520115.1 Ferroglobus sp. | reverse complement strand
CTATAAGCCTCTCAATAGAGCTTTCAGCTTTAATTTCCCTCAAAAAACCGTTTTCGAACTTTAAAAGTCTTCCCGGATAGAAAACGTATTCGTAGAGGGGTGTTGGTCTCCACTCGCTTTTAATCAACTCGGCATTCAACCACTCAGCAATCTCATCAGCATTTGGAATTGTTGCGGAGAGAGCGATTATTCTCAAATTGGGGTTCAATTTTTTCAGTTTCGCTATGAGTATTTCAAGGGTCGCTCCCCTTTTTGCGGAATCTATTAAGTGTATCTCATCGACAACGAGTAAGCTTAGCTTTTTCAACCAGCTTGCCTCGTTTCTGAGTAAAGAATCAGCTTTCTCAGACGTCGTGACGACTATGTCACATTCCCCGAGCCACTCATCTTTACTTTCGTAATCTCCCGTCGATATACCGATTTTTACTCCAATTTCCTCCCACTTAGAGAATTCTTCGAATTTTTCTCCAGCAAGAGCTCTTAAAGGAACCGTGTATAAGCATTTTCCCCCGCGAATAACTTCATAAATCATCGCTAACTCAGCAATGAGCGTTTTTCCACTTGCTGTTGGAATTGCAACGACCAGATTTTTGTCCGAAAACAAGCCTTTTCTCACAGCTTCCTCTTGAGGTGGATAAAGATTCTCGATTCCCCTTTTTTTGAGAATTTCTACGACGTACTTAGAAAGATAATCTGAAAGGGTGTCAACGTTCATTACCCATAAGATTACGAGGAGAATTTATTAACTTAATGCATTTAAAAACTCCCTCAGAATTTTCTCGTCGACATCTCTGCTTATCCTCAAAAACTTTCCCTCCACAGCTATAAACCCCCTCTCGAATCTGTAAGCATTTTTGAATGGGTAAATCCTCACTTTTTTCGCCCCAAGGGACAAAATCTTCTCCTCATCTACGGTAACATTCCTTTCGAGCTTAACAGTAAAGGACAGATCGTCTCCCACAGCAACAACGGAGGGAAAAACTTTTCTTAATTTATCCTGCAGTTCCCAAGGCCTTTCGTTCGATTCTCTTGCAATTCTGAATGCCTCAAGAATCTTCTCCTTAACCTCCTCCATGTACGCTCCTTTATCTACCGGCAGTAAAAATTTACACCTCCAACGCTTGGTTTGTTTGTATGTTTGTCATTGAGGGGAAAGAATACCGCAACATGTTCGGAGTTTTCAAAGATAGAATAGATGCCGGAGAGAAACTCGCCGATTTAATCGAAAAGCATTTTGATGTTGATAGAGATAAGACGGACGTCGTTGCTATTCCAGCCGGAGGAGTTCCGGTAGCTTGGGCAATGGCTAAAAAAATGGGCTTGAAATTGAAGATCCTGCTCGTTTCAAAGATCCTATTTCCCTGGACAACCGAGGCGGGCTTTGGAGCGTTGAGCATGTTCGGAGACCTCGAATTAAATAGAAGTGCCATTCGCTACTATAAAATCAGCGAGGATGTCGTCGAGGAGCAAGTAAGGAGGACGAGGGAAAAAATTGAGAGGAGGTTGAAAATCATTCCCGAGAAGTATTTGCTTAGAGACGGAAACGAAAACGCTTTTCTTGTTGACGATGGACTGGCATCCGGATACACAATGCTCGTAGCGATAAAAAGCGCAAGGAGGTTTTACGATAGAGTTTACGTCACTGTCCCAACAGCCTCCTCCCATGCAATTAACCTAATTTCCAAGAGCTGCGATGGAATATTTTGCGTGAATTTGAGGGATATCTATCCGTACGCTGTGGCAGACGCCTATTTGGAGTGGCACGATGTTAGCGATGAGGAAATGCTGGAGTTCCTGAAATAGCAAAAAGGGAGTTTCGTAGTTTTACCTGAAAAAGCAGGAGCGTATCTTAAATTTGAGCGGTTTAATTTAACCGCAAACTTCATAAGCAAATTGTTCGCTAAGCTAACTTAAGCCACGGTAGCTCAGCTGGCAGAGCGTTGCCTTGGTAAGGCAAAGGTCCCGGGTTCAAATCCCGGCCGTGGCTCTCCTTTTTCCCCAATTTGCTAATATATCTGTTATCTTTTCAACTGTTATTCTGAAAAGCTTCTATCGCAAACTTTGCAGATCTTTACTAATGTTGCAGGCTGCTTGAAGTATGGCATCTGCGACAAATAACATTATCTGCCACCTTCCAGAGAAGAATTCATCTATTCTCAAAGTTTAACCTTGTTTAGTTTATCGCAAGTCCAAAGCAGTAGAGTAAAGCTAAGAGGATTTTCTTAGCTTTGTTTTCTTCGATGTATTGACTCTAAACTATTTCATGCGGCACAACATTTAAGTATTAAGATGAAGAAATTTAATACATGCCAGTAACTCTGACTACGAGAGTTGATGATAAACTCGCCAAGTTAATCGATGAGATTGCCAAGCAGGAGGGGATGGATAGATCGACAATCATGAGAAGGTTCTTGAGTAAAGCCGTGAAAGAGTGGCTGATTGAAAAGAACCTGAAAGATTACGAAGAAGGTAAGATAACGCTGTGGCAGGCAGCTGAAAATTGCGGCATATCTCTATGGGAGATCATTAACGAAGCAAAAAAGAGGGGAGCGATCGTTCCATACACATTGGAAGATTTGAAGGAGGACTTTAAGGACATATGATAGTATCCAATGCAACACCGCTAATCTATCTTGCGAAAGTAGGAAAGCTTGAGCTGCTCAAGATTTTTGGCGAGGTATACATCCCGGAGGAGGTTAAAGTCGAAGTCGTCGATAAAGGCAAGGCTTTGGGAAAGCCTGACAGCTACGCTATCGAGAAAGCCATCAAAGAGGGATGGATTAAAGTGTTAAAAGTAGAGCCGATAGATATTCCAATAAAGCTTCATTCTGGAGAGGTAGCAGTTCTCTCACTTGCAAAGAAACTTGGAATAAAAGACGTTTTAGTTGACGAAAAACCTGCAAGATTTGCAGCAAAACTTCTTAACTTAAAACCGAGAGGAACGTTATTCGTCCTGTTAAAAGCTTTGAAGGAAGAGGTAATAGACTTTGACGAGTTCATAGATACTCTCAATGAAATGGTAAGACAAGGATTTAGGTTGAGAGAAGAAGTCGTTATAGAAGCGATAAAAGAGGCTAAGAAAATTATTAATCGGAAAAAGAATTAACGAATTCGCTAATCCTTCGTTTTTCAAAGCTTTGGCGTTACTCTCACAACTACCTTACAAGAAAAACTTCTCCGTTCAAGTCTGTTTCATGTTTCAAAAGCTGTAACGGGACTGTCAAGATGACACCTCCGTATTATAGACAGCAACGAAGCTCTCCAGCCAACTCTGAACTGAATAAAATGAACGTTAAAGGGAGACCTGTTGAAGAACCTTTTAGATCTGTTCTTTAGCAGAGGAAAGAGTCATTCTACTACATTTCGCTTACCAAAGGTCTCGTGCTCATACTTTAATCCCATTCTTTTCAAAGCCCAGAGATACCAGAATCTTCTGTCTACAACAACTTCAGGTTTATTCTTGCAGTGTTTGAAAAAACTTCTTTAAGGAAAGCGTAGGCTTCAAAGCTTCCTCTACCCTCAGATGCCCAGACGAACAGACATTCTTTCGTATCGACATCTATCGCACTCCAGATGATGATCTGCTCTTTAACTTTTTAGCTTCGTCTACGCAATTAGCTTTTTCCTTTTTTAATTCTGTGATAATAGATTCTGGTTGATTCCCGGCTTATTTTCTCGAACAAAGAACAAATTTGCTCGCTTTCCTTAAAGACAGAGCGTAGAAGTAGAGTAAGGCTGAGAATCTTTGATTCTATCCTCTCTTCTGTTCCTTAGAAAGACCTTACTTAGACTTTATCTTTTCAATTAACTGCTGGATTGGGGATTGTATAG
>WAQS01000126.1 GCA_015520115.1 Ferroglobus sp. | reverse complement strand
TCCTTAAGGTAGTTTAAAAGTTCGTCTTTCGACATGCTCTCTATTCCGTAATCTTCGAGTTTCCTACCTTCCTTGAAGAAGTCTCTCTGGCATATTATGGAGCCGAGGTGGATGAGCGATTCTATCGTCGGCACATCTACTCCGAATTTTTTGGCGAGCCTCCATGCCGTTACGGCTCCAACTGGAATGTCTTCTGTGAAGTATCGGTCTTCCACGCTTAGTGGACCCTTTATCCCCATTATCGGAGAAGCTTCGTAGAATGGAGCTATGAAGCTCTCCTTCATTATCGTATGCTTGTGGTAGAACTGCTCTTTGGAATATTCGATCAAACTGATTCCTATAGCCTTTGCGATTTCCTTCACCTCCTCGTAGTACTTTTCGATAACCCTCACAACTGCCGGACTCATTCCGTGTTTGTATAGGGACCACTCTCCCTTCTTCACTCCGAGTACTCCTTCTCTCTGGGATACTTCCATCGCTCCAACGTTTAGAACAGACCCCGGAACGTGAACGATGGGATTCGGATTTTCGAGCCCAACTCCCAAAACTGTGTCAGCCTGCTCTATTTTTGCGGTTGTAAGTATTGGCAAATCCTTTTGCTTTTTGTAAAACTTTTTCCAGTCGGAAGAGGGCAGAGTGTCTCCTCTAAGCCTGTAAGCTCTTATCATGCAGTCGACTTTTCCCGGCTCTATCAACCTTGTTCCGTAAGGAGCGGTTATCCACCCTCCAACGATGATTTTAACATCCTCCCCTTTTTCTTCAAGCATTTTCTTCAGCATAAGCGAACCGTAGTTGTCCGGAAAAAGGCTGATTGTCATGCCGTCTTCCAAGTGGGGAATCATCTTTTCGAAGAAAGCCTCGTGTCCTACCGCCGGAATTGACATTAAAATTAACTCAACCCCTTCCAGAGCTTCGGCAATGTTTGTTGTGACGACATCGATCTCAGCTGTTCCGACGTTTCTGAACCACTTGAAGTTTATCTGCTCCCCTCCAAGCTCGATTTTGCTCGTTTCAAGAACTTCTCCTAAGCTTTTCTCAGCAAATTCTGGAAGTTCGTACAGCCTCACCTTGTAACCCTTTAAGGTTAAATCTGCCGCCATCGTCTGACCGACATTTCCAGCCCCTAAGACGGCTATAGGCTTCATGGAAAAAATTTTAATTATCAATACTTAACTTTTCCTTAGTCGATTCTAAACCTTAAAAGAGCAGCAACTCCCCCAAGAGCCATCAGCCTTTTTCCGGGCTCGAATTCGGAGGAAAAGACTACTATCTTTCCGCCCATGTTCTCAACTTCCCTCAAAAACTCGTCAACGTCCCACTTCTCTCGCTCTCCTATCAGAAATTCGTCGGAAATTAGGAGGGTATCTATCGCTCCGTAATCCTTAGCTTTTTTCACATCCTCCAGTCCGTAAACAGCCAAACCATCCTTCGAAATTTCTTCCATCAACTTTTCAAGAAGCTCGGCTTCCTTCGAAAGTCTGACTTCTCCGACGATTCTGTCGACGACTCCTCTTTTCAGAACTTCAATAAACCCCCTCACGCCGATCGAAGAAGCGTCGCAGAGAACTATCTTTTCTCCAATCTCTTTATCTCTCTCCTTCAAAAACTCCGCAAAGTCTTCTTTTGTGAATCCCGGTCCGGCTATAACAAGATACTCGAAGTTCAGGTTTTTTAAAGCCGAGTAAACCTCCGAGAAGAACTCGCCCCTCAGACTTTGCAAATCCTTGGCGTAGCCCTTTCTAATTTCCGCAACTTCATCGACCCCCCATTGTCTCAGAACACCAATCACTGCCTCTCCTTCCTCGATCGTGACTATTACAACTTCTGGCTTTTCTGAGGATTCTACCGCATACCTCAGCCGTTCGAGCTGCTCCTTCTTCCAGCTTTTTATTATCGTCAACTCCTTCCCCGGTGTTATGCTTATCGTGTGGTAGCCGGAGTCTTCAACTCCAGCTACGATCCTTCCTGTTATCCTCAACCTGTTGGAAAACTTTTGGAACTCGACCTTTTCCACTTCTATTCCAATTCTAACCGTCACTTTTTCCTTATCGCTCCTGAGCTTATCGGAGCTTTCGCTAACCCTTTTCGTGAGGGAGAAAACGATGTCACCTTTTTCGAGGATATATTTTAGATGCCAGAGGTCCTCAACGCTTTCCGGAACGAGCTTTAACTCCAGTTGCCTTCCTCTTTTTACCTCTTCCAAAACTTTCACGGATGCACCTCCGATAATATTCCATTGGATGCTTTGTTTTGCAATCGGAGAAGCAGTTGTGGTAGGTCTTCATAGTCTCGCAGGAGGGAACTTCGTACTCTTTTCCGCTACCCCTCATTCCCGCGATGTGCTCAACCTGATATCTCGCCTTCTCCTCATCAAAGTCCGGGGCGTAGGAGAAAATCTGGAGAACCTCATCGACCGAATGCCCTATTCTGAGTAGAAAGCTTGCTAAAGCAAACCTTGCTGAGTGAGGGACGTTAACTCCCGCTTTTAAGTCCGAGATTATTTTTTTGAAGCAGGGAGGGTAGCACTCGGCATTTTTCACTCCTTCTACATCCATCTCCTTTCTCTTGCTTTCGAACTCGAATACTATTTTGAGGAGTTTTTCCATTCCTTCGAATTCGTAACTAACTTTTTCAGAAAGCTTCTCTCTCAAGTACTCCTCAACTATCCTGAAAAACTCGTTTCTGCTTACCCTCACGAAACCTCCGTTTAGGGATCTCGAATAGAGCTTCCATTCTGGAGCTTTGAGCCTTACGGCAGCTTTTAGGTAATCTTTCACGTGCACGAAGCCGCTCTTATATTTTATGGAAAAGTTTGCAGCTAGAATTTCTGGAAGTTTGTCGTAGCTGTCTTTTTCCATCAAACTCTTGTAGTATTCCGCTGCCCTTACCGCAAATTTTCTTAAGGCTACTTCGCTTTTCGAAACCACGGCTCTACAATAAACGTAGGACATTATCGAGATTTTCGCCCTCGCAAGTAAGCGAGAGTAGTCCTCGACTCTCGTTAGGTAATTGCATTTTTCAAAGCAAGTTCCGCATAAACTGCATTTCTGCCAGATTCTTTCGTTCTTAATAGCTCCGCTTTTACAGAACTTTGCACAGCTCTTATCCTCGCAAGCCTCGCATAAAAGGCTGTATCCTTCAAAACTTTTTTCGTACTTCTCGTTGAGAAAAACAAATCTCAGAAACTTCTCAGCCTCCTTCAAAGCCTCCTTGTGGTAAGCTTCTCCGGCTATGTGTCTTGCGGGCTTTAAAAACGGATATTTTTCAAGAAGGGGTAGAAGTGGGAGGAACTTCATTCTGCTTCAATTCTTGGGGCGAGAATGTACTCGACCTTTGCCTTTCCATCAGCCACCTCGAAAACGAGCCTAACCGGATAGTTGTTTCCGAGGTGGATCGTAAGTAAATCTCCAGCCTCAGCTATTTTGACGAACTCTTTGAGGTACTCAACGCTGAACATGCTTCTGGCTTCTGCTCGGTTGAACTCTATTAGCTCCGCTTCGCTCATGTGGAAGACGATCTTGTCGACATCTCCTTCAGCTTCGATGTAAAATCCGGTTTCGTCGCTTCTAAAAACAACGTGGTCGCTTATTTTGTCAGCCGCTTGTATGGCTTTCTTAAACTCCCCCGCGTCAAGCACCACTTTAGCTGGCAACTCTAAGTTGGGGACTTTCGGCTCCTTCCTTATCGCCGAGGGATCTATCAGCGAAAGGGCGTATTCAACACTCCCGAACCTTATTTTCATTCTGCTTTCGTCTTCGAGGGTTATTTCCACTATTTCTTTCTTTTTTATCGTTTTTGCAATGTCGTAAACCCTGTTTATGTCCACTCCCACAGTTTTCTCTTCGTCTACGCTGTAAGCTTCCATGTGCTCTTTTGGGATATCCACTATCACCATAGCCACGTTAGCCGGATCTACTGCTCGGGAATGAATCCCGTCCTCCGCAAAGTGAAAACGAGCTTCGCTAACTAAAGCGACCATCGCTCTCGTCACGGCTCTGATGACGTCTCCACCCATAATTGCGGTGATCATCCCGCATCACCCTTCACTGAATCTTTCAGGGGAAAATATTTATATTTTTCTTTAAAAGAACTCTCCCCTCTTCCCACGCTTTTTCCACGAAGTTTAAATAAGTTGATCGTTAACGATAAAACATGGTCGTTATGTCGCTTGAAGAGGCAGCGGAACTCGTAAAGGACGGATCTTTGATATGCCTTAGCGGAAACCTCCTCTACAGAATTCCAGCGGCTTTCGTTAGGGAGCTTGCGAGACAAGAAAAGAAGAATCTGAGGGTTATGAAGACTGCCGGAGGATACGATGTGGACTTGCTTTGTGGATTGGGTTGTGCCAAGGAGGTTATAGCCGGCTTCGTTTCCTTCGAAGCTTTTGGGCTTGCAAAAAACTTCAGAAAGGCTGTTGAGGAAGGGAGGGTGAAATATTCAGAGAACACCTGCTATACAGTCATAGCAGCTTTGAGGGCGGCAGCCTACGGAATACCCTTTATTCCGATAGCCGACATAAGCAAGAGCTACTTCGTGAAGGAGAGGGGGTTTAAGTTTGTGGAGAATCCTTACGGAGGAGGAAAGGTTCTGACCGTTCCGGCGATAAAGCCTGAATTTGCGATAATCCACGTTCAGAAGGCTGATGAGGACGGAAACGCTCTGATCTACGGACCGTGGTTTGAGGATGTTTTAATGGCGAGGGCAGCGGAGAAGATAATAATAACGACGGAAATGATAGTTCCTAAGGAAGATTTGAGAAGGGACATTGATGCGGTCTGGATTCCGAGCTACAAAGTTGTTGCAGTCGTTGAAGTTCCGAAGGGAGCTTATCCGGGAGCGTGTCCTCCTTACTACGATCCGGATTTTGAGATGATGGAGAAGTATGCGAATTTGGATGAAGAGGGTTTGAAGAAACACATATGGGAGGTGAGACCGTGAGCTTCACGACTCTCGATAAGGCTAACTACATGATTTCTGCGATGGCAAGATTGTTGAAGGATGCGGAAAGCGCTTTCATGGGTGTTGCGAGCTTCCTGCCCTTCATGGCGATAGTTCTTGCGAAAAAACTCTACAATCCCGACTTAATCTGGTATTCCATAGTCGGTTACAACCCAAACCCGAAGCATTTGCCCATGTCTACTGTCCATCCTTGGATCTCAAAGTACTGCGATGCTAAACTTCAACTGGCTGAGCTTTTCGATATCTCAGCAAGAGGAGAGCTTGACGTCGTCTTTTTAGCCGGAGCGCAAATCGATCAGCGCGGTTACTTGAACAACAGCCACGTTTACATAAATGGTAAGAGAGTTCAGTTCCCCGGAGGAGCTGGAGGAGCTTTGCTTCACGCCACGGCAAGAAGACCCATAGTCTGGCAGGGTAAACATGACAGAAGGATATTCGTTAAGGAAGTTCAGAGAATAACGGCTGCGGGAAAGCCTTATAGGGTTGTTTCGCCTCTCTGCATATTTAAATTCGATGAAAAAGCCGGTAAACTTGTTGTTGACACGATACACCCTTGGAGCAGTTACGAGGAAATTAAAGAGAAAACAGAGTTTGATGTGAACGACGCTCCGACGACTCCTCCGCCGACTGAAGAGGAAATAGAGCTTATGAACAGAATCGATCCCCACGGAATCAGAAAGATCGTTCTGGAGTAACCTGTTTTTCCTTCTTTTTCTTCCAGTAGGATGGGTAAGTCCCTCTCTCCATTATAACCCTTTCCATTTCCGCAACGATGCCCCCCCTTATTTTCAGTATGTCTTCAGCGTCGTAATTGGATCTACCTATAGCAACGAGTTCCTGTTTCAACGTGAATATCGCAACCCTCTCCCCCCTCTTCACGCTTTTCTCAACGTAAGCGATCCCTTTCGCTGTTAGGCTTGCTCCGTGGCAGATGGCATCGACGGCTGTGTCCTTGATTATTATCTTCGGTATGTTTGCGACAGCCAACTCCATCGGCTGGACTATCTCTCTGAGGTATTCTTCCTCTCCCTCCTCTTTCCAGAAGATGTATGCGTCAAGCAGATCTTGGAGGGTGTAACACTTTTCTTCGGTGAATATCCCCGTCCTGATCCTCCTGAGTTCCTGCATGTGGGCGCCGACTCCAAGAATTTCGCCTATATCGGTGCAGAGTTTCCTAACGTACGTCCCAGCCTCGCAGGCAACTCTAAAGAGAACGTCCCTTCCGTCGATTTCAAGTATTTCGATGTCGTAGATTTCCCTAACTCTCAATCTCTTCTTTACGGCTGATTTCAGCGGGGGTCGCTGGTAGATCTTCCCTTTAAAAAGCTCAAAAACCCTTTTCAGCTCTCTTTCGCTCACGTCACCGTGCAGCCTCATCAAAGCTACGTACTCCTTCTCCGAGCCTTGCAAAAACTGAACGAGCTTAGTTGCCTGCTCTATAAATATCGGTAAAACGCCGGTGACTTTTGGATCCAAAGTTCCAGCATGTCCCGTTTTTTCAACCTCAAGAATCTTTCTAACCCAGACTACCACCTCATGACTCGTTGGACCCTTTGGCTTGTCTACGAGAACGAACCCCTTTTTTATATACTCCTGAATAGGTCTGTTGTAGGGGTAACATCCGTACTCCTCTGAAGGCTTGGCTTCATCCTTTACGAGAAATCTATCGTTTATTTCCATGGTTCTTCAACTCTATCGCTTTGAGTATTATCTCCACGATCTCCTCCGGCTTGAACCTGCCGGAGTTTATCGCTACGTCGTAGATCGTTAAGTCGTCTATGTTTATTCCGTAGAACTTTTTATATCTTTCCTTCTCGATTCTCTCCCTTTCCATCGTTCTCCTCTTTGCCTCCTCGTAGCTCAGATTTTCTCTCTTCGCAACCCTTTTGTATCTTTCCCCATCTTCGCAGTAGATCCAGACTTTCAGATCCGCATTTACGAACCACCCTGAAAGCCTTCCTTCGACGACAACATCATTCTCCTTTTCGGCAAGCTCCTTTTGAAGTTTATCGAGTTTTTTGTCTATTTCAGGATTTTCTCTGGCGTATTTGCTGAACTCTTCAAGACTCATTCCGAGGTCTTTTGCCATTTTTCTGAACACTTCTCCGGCAGAGATAAGTTTGCAGTTCAACCTCTCAGCTAAAATCTTGGCTACTGTTGTAGTCCCACTTCCCGGTAAGCCGGAAATGGTCACCCTCATAAACCTACTTTCAGGGCTTTTCTAACTATCTGTCCGAAGATTACAGAATTGAACATGTACCACCATATCCACCAGGGGAAGATGAGGTAATACTGGGAAATGTGGATTTTGCCAGCGAAGGGAGCTACGACTTCAAAGTCAAGGGAGGCGGCATGGTACATCCACATGAATATCGGCAACGTTACCACTATTACGAAAAGCATCGAAGTCATCTGCATGCTGAACATTTCTCCCTGAAGTTTCTGAATTTCCATCTGTTCTTCTTCAAGCTTCTTCAGCTTTGGTTTCAGGTTTTTCTTTACAGCATCCATATACTCCTTCTGAAAGTTCATCACCCTCTGCTGGATCTCCTTCAACCTCTTATAATCGATGGTGTACTTCTGAATTAGCGTGGAGTAAAGACCCGTGAAAAAAGCGAGGATCATTACCACTACGTGAAATGGTAGAACGTTTAAGAGGGGATCTAAAAAAGGAGCTAAGAGATCTCCAAGCCCCTTTCTAAAATCGCTACTGAAAGCTACTCCGATGAACATGACTATTGCCAGCGCCATTATGAAGTTTTTGAAGAACTTCTTCATACCTCTTCACCGATGAATCTTCTGAGAAGTGGGTGCATTTCCGTAAGCTGTTCTTTGGCTAAGTCTTGGTAGAACCTGTAAGCTATGCTCACAGCTAAAAGCAATCCGGTTCCGCTTACGTTACCGATAGTTCCGAGCATGTTGGCTATTAACGTCAAAACTCCTATGGCTGCTCCACCAATTATCGTAACCTTCGGAATGTATCTTTCAAGTAATCTTTCTATCACCTGAGGATTTCTTCTGAATCCCGGAATCTGCATTCCGCTTCTTGCTATTTGGCTTGCAACGGTTTTTGCATCCATTCCGCTCGTTTCAACCCAGAATATGGCGAATAAGATACCTCCGGCAATTAGTATGGTAGCGTCGATCAGCAGTCTTAGGATTATCATCCACTCCGGCAAATCTGCGAAAATCGGATTGGATTTAACCAAAGCTGGAACCCAGTCGTAGGGGCTTCGAACTGGAGAAAGTAGGTACATTATCCCGCTCACGGGCTGCGAACCTACATACTCTCCGAATATCGTTATTCCTCTTTGGTAGAGCATCATTCCTATTATTTGGATGTTCGCTTGTAGAGCTCTGACGAAGATCATCGGAAGAACGCTTGCGTAGATTAGCTTTATCGGGAACCTCCCTCTCGCTCCCCTCACAGCAGCGTGAGCCAATGGAATTTCGACTCTTGTTCCTTCGGCGTAGACGACGAGAAATATTATTGCGATGGTCGTTATCAAAGCGAGAACTCCGCCATCTATTAGGAGGAAGAGCAATCCGTCCGCTGAAAGGATATTTGCTCCGTAATTCTGAGCTATCCACACCCACCTTGGGATAATTCCAGCTGGCATCTGAGAGTTTGGAGGAACTACCCAGTTGAACAATCCGGTTATAATAGCCTGAGAAATTCCGGCTAATATGAAGAGAGAAACTCCGCTTCCTATACCCCACTTTGAAACGACTTCGTCCATGTAAACAATTAAAACTCCTCCTATGAAGAGCTGAAAGAATATGAGGAACGTGATGAAGGATATGGGAACTCCAAGCTGGGCAGCAACTTGGGCGTTCGGAATCATCGATCTGCTGAATATCAATACGAGAGCCTCAAAGGCGATCATCACGAAAACCAAGAACCTCTGAAAGTCTTGATAAGCTGCCCTATCTTCCGGTTTTGTCAAATCGAGCTTTATAATTCCAGCTCCAACAAGTAGCTGGAGGATAATGCTGGCTGTAACGATTGGACCAATTCCTAAGGCTAAAATAGATCCTCCAGCTCCGGCAAACAACGCCCTAAACTGGGCGAAAAGATCGATTGAAGACGGATCCAGACCGAAAACCGGAACGTTTGTTAAGGCGAAATATAAGATCAGGATTCCTACCGTCCAGGCAAGCTTTTGCCTGAAAGGAACGTGTTGCTTTGGTCTTTCGACGCTCGGAATTCTTTCAAAATATGGTTGGAGTTTTCTTAGAATCTCCTCCACCATCAGCTGCTCACCACTTCTCCTCCAGCAGCCTCGATTTTCTCAATTGCCTTTGGAGTTGCGTAGCTCACAACAACCTTTACTGGCTTGGTTATTCTTCCTGCTCCGAGGAGCTTCTCGTAACCGATCTCGCTGAGGTTCACTTCGTAAACATCTCCCTCTTTTTTCGCCAGTCCTACTTCAACGAGTCTATCGACAACCAAGTCCAAATCTCCCACGTTTATTTCCTCTCTTGCGTCGAAAAACCTGTAGAGCTCGTCGTCTAAAATTCCCTCGTCTTTAAGTTCTCTCAGTCTGAGCTTTAGCTCTCTTAAAGCTTTGTACTCGGTTTTGACGACCTTCGGTCTGTTGAAGCCGTGCTTTCCAAACTCGTACAGACCCTCTTTTGCAAGCTTGACGAACTTTAAGTACTTGTGCTTGTGTACTCCAGCGTTTCCCCTTCCTCCCCTGCTTCCTCCTCCCCTCCTCTTCTTCTTGGCTCCTCCTCCGCAGGTTTTTGATCCCCTATACTTCTTTACCTTCTTTTTCGGCATGAGCGTCACCTCATCTTGTAAAGGAGCTTTTTAATCTCCTTGTGATACCCTAAATCTCCTCCATAGCCGTAAGGTCTTTTTATACTCTTCAAACCTCCTCTTGGCGGGTGGAGTCTGAACACAGGCTTTAAATCTGGGAGATCTTTCAAACTCGCCTTTCCTTCCACAACAGCTTTCGCAAACTCTTCTATGCTTTCGTATCCGGTTTTCTCCTTAACGTATTCGTCCGTCAACTTCTTATCTCCTTTTAACCTTCCCCTGTTCCTTAAAAGCATCGCCAAGGTTTCGGCATCTATTTCTCCGTAAGCTACGTAATCTTTTACGACTTGAAGCATTCCTCTGTAGGATGGAGTGTCTGGAATCACAACACAATGGTACTTTTTATGCAGTCTAAGCATTTTCAGCGTATCTTCAATTTTCCTGTTAACTCCAATCGATCCTCTGAGTCTGACGACTGCAAGCATTCTCATCACCTCTTCAAATAGACAGTCCTCTTCAAAGCTTCGAAAGTCGCTTTGGCGAAGTTTATCGTCGTTTTCGTCTGCCCCTTCGTGAAAGACCATACGTCCTTGACTCCGGCAAGCTCCAAGACTTTCTTCGCCACATCTCCAGCAACGAGCCCCAACCCCTTCGGACCGGGGATTAAAGTTACTCTAACGCTTCCAGCCGAGCCGGTGACCTTTGCCGGAATGCTGTGCTTTCCTCCGCACCCGCATTCCCAAGAGCCGCAACCCATCTCAACTTTGAATATGTTGAGCTTCGCATCCTTGATGGCTTTCTGAATTGCTTGAGCGACTTGAGCAGCTTTACCCACTCCAACTCCTACGAATCCGTTTCTATTCCCTACCACAGCGGTTACCCTGAACTTAGTTCTTCTTCCGCTGTCGGTCATCCTCTGCACCATTGAAATTTCAAGTATTTCGTCCTCAAGGTCTGGAAGGAGGGTATCGACGATTTCAACTTCTTTTAGTGGTAATCCACTCGCTAAAGCCTCTTCAAGTGTTTTGATTTTTCCTTCAGCCACGAGTTTTCCAAGTTTCGTTCTTGGAGTCCACTCCAATTAAATCACCCCATTATCTTGCTTTTTACTTCTTCAAAATGTTGAGGTAAATCAGCGGGAGACAAACCTCTTTTCTCATATTCTGAGAACATTTCGGGTTTCATCTTATAATACTGGGCTATGTGCTCCCCTTTTATCCTCGACTCATCTGGAAATATCTCAGGATCGTGAGGAATTTCCATTCCCGCATCTACGGCTCCCTTCAACACTGCGAAAACTCTTGCACCTTTGGTTGGAGACCTCAAACCTATGTCAAGTATAGCCTCTTTGATTCCCTTTTCGAGGGCTTTCTTTCCAACAAGCAACCCGGTTAGATATGCTGCGGGAGTGTTGTTCGCATCTCCTTTCCACCCGTACTTTTCGAGCTCCTTAGAATCAACGTGAACGAGAACCCTATCTCCCTCTGGATGGTATTCGATTATCTGGGCTATCACGTATCGATTCGTAATTCTTACGACTAACCTTGGCTTTCTTGAGAGTAGCAGCTTTAGCCTTTTTCTGTAGTTTGTTTTTCCTTCCCTCCTTCTCCTGTAGGGAACTTTATACCTCGGTCCTCTCGCCAAACTATCACCTCAGCACTCCGATACTTTTGAGATAAGCATTAAGGTGAGATACGCTTCTGAACTCTCCTCCCTTAGCTTTTCTGTACAGCATTCTGTAAGTTCTGCTGTCGAGGACACCCTTCTCTTTAAGGAACTTCAACCTCCTCCTCAATGCTCTGATTCTAATTATCCAAGCTCTCTTTCTTGGCATCCTTGCTGTGGCTTTTCCTTTTCTCCTTCCGTGTCCCCTCCTCCTACCTTTTCTCTTCTGGGCTTTTCTCTTGTTAATTCTAACCCTGCAAACTCCCTTTACTGGCTTTCTCTTAATTAATCCTCTCTCTATTAACTCTCTTATGTCATCTTTCGTTGCAGCTGTAGCTATCTCATCCAATGCGTCTGGATCAAACCACACCCTGTTTATTCCGCATTCGAGAACTTCGGCTGCCAACCTCCTTTGAAACCTCAAATCCATTACCATCACCTTTTAGTCGGATTGAGGATGACGATGTTAAGCTCCTTAGCCTTTTCCTCAATCTGAAGCCTCTTCTTTAAACCAACACACGACGCTATTCTTGCAGCCTGCCTTTCGGGATCTATTTTTTCAAGATCCTTGACGTTGTAAACGAGAACCTCTTCATATCCGCTTGGATGCAATCCCCTAACGAGTTTCGGTGAGCTGAAAGCCGGTGAGGGGTGATACATACCGCTCCACTTTCCTCCTATCCTCAACCTCCACTTGTTGTGTCTCCCCCTCGGTCTCCTCCAGCCGAGCCTTCTTAGCTTTAACTTCGTCCTCCAAGCGAAGTGCCTGAATTCGGGCTTTTTAGACTTTATGACCCTCCTAACCTTCAAGAGCCTGATTTGCTCTTTGCTGAGTTTTGCCATGTTACCACCTCAGTCGGGTTTCTTAACTATGTAAATCCCATCCTGAAAGACTCTAACGTCAAGCCTCTTAATTTTAGTAGCTTGTTCGATATTCGCAGCGGTTTGCCCGCACTCTTCAATATCTATTCCGCTCACGGTTATCTCATTTCCAGATACAGTCACCTTAGCCCTACCAACTATCTTAGCTTTCCTTGGGTGCTTTTCTCCAAGGAAGTTTTCAATAACTACTTCGTTACCTTCAACCCTAACTTTCATGGGGAAGTGGGAATAAACGATTTTGAGCTTGTATTCGAAACCTTCCTTAACTCCCCTAACGAGGTTTTCTATATGCGTCGCAAAAGTCCCGACCATAGCCTTAAGCTTCTTCCTCTTGTTGTTCGTGTAAACTCTAACTTTGCTGTCCAACTTCTCTATGTAAACTCCTCTGAACTTTAGAACTCTCTCGTTCTCTCCGAGAGGGCCTTTTACTTTTACTTTATACCCAGCCACATCGTTTCCGTCGATTTCGACTTCAACGCCTTCTGGAATTTCCACGAACCTCTCTTCAATAGACGTAAGCAAGGAGCACACCTCCCAATCCTCTCTCTATAGCTTCTTTTTGCGACATAACTCCTTGCGTTGTCGAGACGATCAGAATTCCGAAATCTCTTGCTGGCAGGTATCTTTTCTCGAACTTTTCGTATTCGGTTCTTTTCACAGAGTATCTCGGTCTTATGGCTCCGCAGTCGTTTATTTTTCCGAGGAGGGTAACTATGAACTTGCCTCCTCTGTGATCGTCTATGTATTCAAAGCCCTCGATGTATCCGTGCTCTTGCATAACTCTGAGAACGTTTCCTATGAGTTTTGAAGCTGGTTTTATCTCTACCTTCTTCTTTCCAATCATTTCAGCGTTTTTGATAGCGCTCATAGCGTTTGAGAGAGTATCGTGAAGCATTTAAACCACCTCACCAATACTTCTTAAATCCGAGCTCGGCGGCAACCTCTCTAAAGCACTGTCTGCAGAGGTAAATTCCATACTTTCTAACGATCCCGGCTTTTCTTCCACATCTCCTGCAGGGATTTGCTGCTCTTCCGAACTTTTTCTTTCTCTCTTTAGCCATATCACTCCACCTCCACTCCGAGGGATTTGAGAAATTCTATAGTGTCCTCTTTAGTCACCCTATGCTTTCTACCAACCTTTGATCTGCATCTCCTCCTCTCCTCTACCCTATATCCTCTCCTCTTCAGCACGCAGCTAACCTGAAGACCGAAAATACCCATATCGGGATCGTATTCAACGCCGGGGATGTCTATATGCTCCTGAATTCCGAAGGAGAACTCACCTTCTCCTATCTGCCTTGAGCTTAGCCTATTCTCTTTAACAACTAATGCCTTTTTGAGAAACTCCAACGCCTTCTCTCCCCTCAGCGTAACCTTCGCTCCTATCGGCTCGCCCTTTCTAATTCCGAAGTTCTTTATCGTCTTTTTAGCGTAAGTTGATGTTGGTTTTTGCCCGGTAAGCTCTTCAAGCAGCTTTAAAGCCTTCTTTTGTCTTTCTCCGCTCTCTCCAACCCCGATGTTGATCACGACCTTGTCGATGAGCACTTCTCTCATCGGGTTCACTCATCACACCCCCAGCTGAATAACCGGCTTCGTCTCACCCTTCTTCCCTATCACGAAGACGTAATCTTCAATTGTCGTGAACTCGTTACCTTCCACTTCTATCGTCACGAGATTTGGAGAGGAGCTTCTGACGATTTTGTACTCCTTCAGAATTCCAATTTCTCCAGCGTGAGTGCCACCGGTGATCATAACTAACGCTCCTTCCTCGAATTTTAGGTGATCGACTATTTCCTTTTCCGGAATCTTCATGAGGATGCTGTCTTTCGTCTTGTATTCGTTGCTTGCTAAAATGTTGGTTCCGTCGAAAAGGTTCAGCTGAATTCTTCCCCCCTTGACCATCGTTTTGCCGGTAATTTTGTAGAGCTTCAAATCGGGATCGGTAATCTCGATTGGAACGTATCTACCCTTTTCATCGAAAACGATTCTATAGTTTAGATCGAGCTTCGGAACGCTAACAACGTCGAACAATCCAACTGGAAACTTGTAGTCCTTTCTTGGAACACCGTCAACAAGGATCTCACCGGCGGCGATAATTCTTCTTGCCTCTCTTGCTGTATCTGCAAGCTGCAAGTAATCTCTAACTATAACGAGGAGAGGAACTGCCTCTTTGTTATGCGGTCCCGGAGAGGGTTTAACTATCCACTTGCTGACTTTTCTTGGGACTTTTATCGTCTTGGGAGCGGAAAGTCTCTTTTGGTGCATGAGCATCACCTCTCAAGTATTTTCTTTCTAACTTCATCTACTTCTCCAAGCTCGACTATCATGACGTTTGACGGATGAATCGGGACGAGAACTTCAGTTCCGTCAGATTTTTTATTCGTCACGCCTTCAACGTAAATCCTAACCCTTTTCATGTCCACTTCGACAACTTTTCCCGTGTGCCCTTTGAAATCTCCCCTCAAAATTTTGACCTTGTCCCCCTTTCTAACTCTTATCGCTCTCTTTCCGTACTTCTCTCTAAGTTCTTTCGAAAGAGTGGCGTGAAGAAGCCTGTGCTTCTCGTGAAGCTTCGCTAACTTGAAAAGCCACCTTCTCTGCTTTCTTGGCTGCTTAGACTTCGGAACTGGCATATAAACACCTCACACGATTATGGAAGCTATAGTACCAATCTTCGGGAACCTTTCAGCAGCCTCCCTTGCCACAGGTCCTCTAATCTCGCTCCCCTTCGGGTTTCCGTCAGCATCTGTAATCACGGCGGCGTTATCTTCAAACTTAACTCTCGTTCCGTCGGGTCTTCTATACTCCTTCCTCTGCCTTACTATCACAGCGTAGTGAACCTGTTTTCTTATATCCGGCGTCCCCTTCTTTACACTAACGACAACGATATCTCCTACTCCCGCAGCGGGATACCTTCTCCTTACTCCTTTGTAGCCCTTCACGGCTATTATCTCAAGCTCCCTCGCTCCGGTGTTGTCAGCACATACTAATCTTGCACCGGTGGGCAAAGCTCTTGGGACTACAGCCTTCTTCGCCTTCATCTCTTCACCTCCACTATAACGAAGCTCTTAGTCTTGCTGATCGGTCTGCACTCAGCTATCGTTACGATGTCCCCCGGCTTGGCATCTATGCATGGCGGATTGTGAGCGTGAAGCTTGCTCCTCTTCTTCATATACCTCTCGTACTTGGGCACGTATTTTATCAGCTCCCTTTCGATTACTGCCGTCTTCATGTAACTCTTCACGACCCTTCCGGTAAGTATCTGACCTCTCACCGATAGATTACCGTGAAACGGACAGTTTTTATCGTCGCATTCCTTCTCCGGAGCTTTAACGTTCAAACCTATATCCCTCACCATACTACCTTCCTCCTTTTTAGCATGATTATTCCTCTCATTATCCTCTCTTCGGGTCTGAAATTGATCAGATCACCTTTCACCTTATAAACCTTATCCGCATAAACCTTGAACAACCTTCCTTTCTTGATTATCGTCTTAACTCCTTTTTCCGTTCTGATTTTCAAAGTGTTCATCGTCTCATCTACGACTTCCCCTTTAATTCCCACTTCGCACGGATTCGGACTTTCAATCACTTCCACTTTCATCCCTATCCAATCCCTCGCCAACACTTCTACACCCTGTAACCTTCTTCTCTTAACGCCAGCTTTAGCCTTGCTATGTCCTTTTTTACAGCCCTTATCTGCATTGGGTTCTCCAGAGATCCTCCGCTCCTCACCAGCGTTCTTAATCTTATCAGCTCCCTTTCCAGCTCCTCCAATTTTTTTAGTTTCTCTTCTCTACTCATTTGCCTGATCTCCTCCATCCTCACTGCCCTCACCTCCAGCCTCAGTCTTTACCTCCTCTTTCAGCTGCTCTACCGGCACGTCTTTGACGACGAATTCATCCGGCAGTTCTGCATCGGGCGGAATAATCCTAACTCTCACCCCGTAGACACCAAGCTTCTTTATCGCTATGTCGAACCCCTCCCTCACGCAGGTTATCGCCGGATCGCCTGTGTGGATTATCGTTCCGGCGACGAACTTTTCTGTCCTAGCTCTCTCGCTCGTTAACTTTCCGCTTATCTCTATTTCGCAACCTTTAGCTCCGGCTTCCATTATTCTGTAGAGGAATCTGTATCCCGCCTTTCTGAAGTACCAACCTCTTTCTAAGGCTCTTGCTAAGAGAGAAGCCATTAGCTGGGCGTTAAATTCCGGCTTTTCTATTTCATCAACGCTTATCTGCGGATTGTCCAAGCCGAACTCCTTTAGCTTTTCAGTTAACGCTTTTATCCTTCTTCCACCCCTTCCAATCACAAGTCCCGGTCTTTCGACGAAGAGCGTGACTTGCGTTCCGAGAGGAGTTCTGACTATATCCAATCCGCCAAATCCAGCGTTTCTAACCTCTTCTACTATCCACTCCTTAACCATGAGCTTTTTCACTTTATCCTCTATGAACTTCCTCTCTACCGCCATCACCTCACCTCTGCCACGAATTCTACCGTGGTGAGAACTTTAAACCAAGGTGTTGCTCTTCCAAAAGCTCTTGGCGTGTACTTCTTCAGAACCCTTCCTTTCTTAGCCTGAGCATGAGTTATCACGAGTTTATCGACATCAAGCCCCTTGTATTCTGCGTTAGCCTTCAAATTCTTCAGAACTTTTAGTATGTGCTTCGCAGCCTTAACCGGATACCTCCCGGCATACCACTTCTGCAAACCTCTCCTGTGAGCCACCTTTTTCTTGTACTTCCTGAAAGGAACAGCTCTCTTCATCTCTATGACTTCTTCAAGGTATTTTATAGCCTCGTCTATCTTCTTCCCCTTCAATTCTCTGCAAATCTCAACAGCATGCTTGAAGCTGATGTCCATCTCGTAGCCCATTGCTTTTGCTGCATTCAGCTCATCCTTCGGCTGGTAAGCGTACTTAACCCTCGCCATAGGTCATCACTTCAGCGGAACGAATTTACTGCTTCTCGTAGCTCCAACTCCAGGTCCGGAGTGCTTCTCGAACCTCCTCGTCTGCGCGAACTCTCCGAGTCTGTGTCCTATCATC
>WAQS01000125.1 GCA_015520115.1 Ferroglobus sp. | reverse complement strand
GGGCATCCTACTCCTCTTTGGAGGTGGAATAGCGTTGAGTAAGGCTTTCACTTCCTCTGGACTTGCGAGCTGGATGGCTGAGCAACTTTTATTTCTAAAAGGTGCACCAACGATTCTTGTAATTTTTGCAGTGGTAACGCTTGTGATATTTCTCACCGAAATGACGTCAAACACGGCGATAGCAACTCTGATGATGCCCATAATGGCTGGATTCGCCTTGGCTATGGGTGAAGATCCGAGGGCGTTCATGATTCCTGCAACGATAGCAGCGAGCTTTGCCTTCATGCTTCCGGTAGCCACGCCGCCGAATGCAATAGTCTTCGGAACAGGTTATGTGACGGTTCCCCAAATGGTGAGAAACGGCTTGCTGCTGAACGTTATCGGCATAGTTCTCGTGACTGTCCTCAGCTACCTTTTGCTTCCGATGGTTTTCGACATAGCTTGGGGCGTTAAACCGGAATGGGTTCCGTAACTTCTACCTTATTTTTCTCCCTCTAAAAGCATCGTAAATTCTTCTCGCGTACTTTTCCCCTATGCCTTCAACTCTCATGAGTTCGTAAAGGGAGGCGTTGGCGATTCTCTGCAAGCTTCCGAATTTTTTAAGAAGTTTTTTCGCTCTCTCCTCACCAATCCCGGGAATTGCCGTTAGCATCGCTACTTGATAATCTTCTTTAGCCTTCACTTTCGGAAAAGCTCTCAGCTCTCCTTTTCTAATCTTCGAATCTATATACTTCAAAGCGAGGATGGAATCGAATTCGTTCTCGAAAACTATCGGAACTACCTGCCCCTTTTCTTTTTTCACAGCCAGAGATATTAAAGCTCCTATAACTGCCTCTCTCCTAATCTCCCTCCTTGCGAGAACGTCTTCGATCGATCCGATTATGAATATAAAGCTCAGGTTGTACCTTGAGGAGAGCAAGTAGTGCTGCCTAAAAATTCTACCATCGATCGTTGAGTTTACGAAGTCTTCGGCAGCTTTTCTTTCGATAGCTACTTCGTGACTTTCGTGAACGACAAGGAAGTCTCCAACTTCGAGCCTTCTAACTTTATACTCGACTCCAGCTTCTTCGAGCATTCTGAAAACTTTTTCCGGTTCTCTGTCATCGACGAATATCATAAAAAGCCTCCGCAATCTTCTCGTATACTTCCTTTTCTCTTCCTTTCGATGTTCTTCTGAGCTTTTCAACTATCAGCTCGGGAGTGCTTTTTCCTATTTTCCCGAAGACCGGTTGCCTGTTCACGATTAATCTGAAGTTCTCATCCAAACCAACGGCTTCAATTCCGTCTACTCTCACGAAATCAAGCTTCGAAAGCTCCTCGCCAAGATGAGATACGACGATCGCATAGTCCCCGGCGGAGTGAATGAGTTCGAGGATCTTCTTCAGAATTTTAACCGCCGCACCCGGCTCTGTTATCGCTTCGAACTCGTCTACGAGAATTAACTTTCTGCCTTTACTCGAAATTGCTCTGGCAAAAGCCTTTATCGTGTTTTCAAACGCTCCGCTTCCGTAACTCATTTTCTTCCTCTTGAAAAAGAAAAGCTCGTCGAAAACCCGTATTTCCGCTCTTTCTGCATTAACCGGCAAACCCATGTGAGCCAGTATCACAATTTGGCAAACGAGCTCAAGCAACGATGTTTTTCCTCCGCTGTTAGCTCCAGTTAGTATTGCAATTTTGTTTCTCTCATCTAAGTAGTAATCTATCGGCTGAGGATTGTCTATGAACAGGTTTCTTCCTCTGAATATTCTAAGCTCCTCACCTATTTCCGGAAAGGCGAAATCCTGAAGAGCTTTGTAGAGTGCCAGCGATCGGTAACTTCTTATTTTCTCATTCAAACTCTTTAGGTCGTACCTTTCAACGATCCTCCTACATGCGAGGTAAAAATCGATTGCATGTTTCTCTTCAAGCTTTTTCTTCAATTCTCTCAACTTCTCCTCGTTTACTTCGATAGGGTAGCTGATCGTAAACACGTTTTCGTAGATTCCAAATTTTTCGTAGATTTTTTCCTCGGCAGCTTTCACTTCCTCCTCTATCACGTCCCTTATTTTTTCGAAAGCTTTCTCGGCGAGAGATAGAATTTCCTTTCCACTTAGAATTATCTTTACGTTTTCAAGCCTTTCCTCTATTCTTTCGTTAAGCTGAACGAGAATTTCGTGAACAGCCGTTTCCAACTCTTCAACTTCCCTAACTCTTTCGTACAGCTCTTTAACCCTTTCAACTTCTTCGAGAATTTTAGCCACTTCCTCCTTTCCCTCTACCCTCTTTTCAATTTCCGAAAGCAGCTTCAAAGAATGTAGATTCTGAAGAAGAGGTACGACGAAAATTTCGGGTGCGAGATGCTCTATTTTCGGCTCAGCTTCAATGTCGTAATTTAGGAGGAGAGTAAAAGAAGCTGGGGAGAAACGAACTTCGCAAACCCCTATTTTTAGAGCCTTTTCGTACTCCTCTTCATCTTTAGCGATGTAGCATCGGTCTTCGAAAAATCTCTTCTTGAATTCGAAGTAACTGAGTTTCGTCAACTCTTCGAAGCTAATCTTCCGAGCTTTTTCCATCGGATCTCTCACGAATTTTTGCCTTTTCAGTATTTCCCTTCTATCGGAGACTAAATCGAACTTTTTCAACTCCTCTTCTGCCTCTTTCACCTTCGCTTCAGTTTTCAGATAGTTTACAATTTTTTTGTAGATCTCTCTTGCGTCACCCTTTAATTTCACGGAAAAAATTTGCTAAAAATTGGGATAAAAACTTAATCGAAGGCTGCTTCGTAGACGAGTTCGAGCACATCCTTAACTTCAATTCTGTCGTCAAGTTTCTGCGTTTTAACTCCGTCCTCAAGCATTATCGCACAGAACGGGCAAGCCACAGCCAGTATCTCAGCTCCAGTTTCTGCTGCCTCCCTCGCTCTTATGTTGTTTGGTCTATCTTCTCCGGGGTATTCTCTCACGAGATTTCCACCTCCACCTCCGCAGCAGAAAGATCTTTCTCTGTTCCTTGGCATTTCCACGAGTTCGATTCCCGGAATGCTTTTCAGGATCTCTCTTGGAAGGTCGTAGATTCCGTTCCATCTTCCGAGGTAGCAGGGATCGTGGAAAGTCACCTTCTTGTTTATCTCCTTCTTGAACTTTAGCCTTCCATCCCTTATTGCTTCAAGGATAACTTCGAGCACGAATTTAGTGTTAATCTCGTACTCGTTTCTGAAGGTGTTGTAGCAGTGGGGGGAGACGGCTATTAGTTTTTCAACTCC
>WAQS01000124.1 GCA_015520115.1 Ferroglobus sp. | reverse complement strand
GTAATTGAAGTTGGAGCTGAGGAGAGTAGAGCAATAAGCTTGGACGACAACGGAAACGTTAAAGATTTTGCTTTAGCAGATAAATGCGCAGCCGGAGCCGGATCATTCGTGGATGCGATGGTTCGCTATTTAGAAGTTACTCCGGAAGAGTTCGGGAGGCTTGCGTTGCAAGCGACGAAAAGTATTCCGATGAACGCTCAGTGCGTCATATTCGCCGAATCTGAAGTTGTTTCTCTCCTCCATGCCAACGTTCCGAAGGCTGAGATTTCGAGGGCCATTCACGATGCCATAGCAGACAGAGTTGCTTCAATTGCAAGAAGGCTCGAAATTAGGGACGACGTTCTACTAATAGGCGGATTAGCCAACGACATAGGATTCATCGACGCCATGAAGAGGGAGCTTGAAAGAGAGGTTTACGTTCCAGAAAACTACCCGCCGGAAGTCGTTCCAGCTATAGGAGCGGCGATAGTTGCTTTGGAAACTTACAAAGGGTAGGTGATGAGTATGGTTTCCGTACAGGAGAGCGAATACTGGAGATGGCCCGAACAGATTTGGGTTGATGAAAGCAAAGATTGGAAGAATGCAGAAGTGATAAGCTGCGGAATCGATCTTGGCTCTGTAAGCACTCAGGCGGTGATAATGCTCGACGGTGAGCTTTACGCTTACGCGAACATGAGAACTGGAACTGGAAGTGTTGCAAGCGCTGAAAAGGCGATAAATGCTGTTCTCGAAAAAATAGGAGACATGAAGAGAGAAAACATTCACTACACAGTGGCTACCGGTTACGGAAGAGTTTCGGTGCCCTTCGCGAACAAATCGATAACCGAAATAGCCTGCCACGGGAGAGGAGCTGTTTACATTTACGGAGACTCTGTAAGAACGGTCTTAGACATGGGTGGACAGGATTTGAAGGCTATAAAGGTTGACAGCAGAGGTAAGGTCGTGAACTTCCTGATGAACGACAAGTGTGCAGCGGGAACTGGAAGAGGGATAGAAGTCGTCTGCGATTTATTGGCTGTTCCAATAACTCAGGCTGGTGAGCTTTCGCTGAAGGTTGACGAAGAGCCCGAGCCGGTATCAACAACCTGCGTTGTTTTTGCGAAATCGGAAATTCTTGGGTTAATAAGGAAGGGGTGGAGCAAGGAAAAAATTCTGGCAGCTTTCTTTAATGCCGTGGCAAGTAGAGTTGTTGAGCTACTGGAAAGAGTTGGAGTCGAGCCTGATTTCGCCATAACCGGAGGGATTTCAAAGAACATCGGAGTTGTAAAGAGAATAGAGGATAAACTCGGTCTCAAGGCTCTAAAGCCGAAGAACGGTCTTGATCCGCAGTTGGCTGGAGCGATAGGTGCAGCTCTATTTGCGAGAGCTTTGTACCTGAAAGAGCAGAAGAAGAAAAAGTAACTTTTAATTATTTTTAACTCCTTTTTTGGGTGGGGTGGAAATTGAGGATTGTGGTGGACGGAAAGGAGATAGAAGTAGAGAAGGGTAGACTCGTCGATGTACTCGTTAACAGCGGATTTTACGTTCCCAACTTATGCCATCATCCGAACGTTAGCCCGGCAAGTAAAGTAAAGGGGAGAGATGCCGTTTTCAGAGGTAAGGAGAAAATAAATGGAACAGTTGGAGATTACGACGGTTGCGGGCTTTGCTATGTGAAAATAAACGGAAATCTCGTAAAAGCCTGCGAAGTTGACGTGGAAGAGGGGATGAATATTATAACAAAAGACGATGAGATCGAAAGGATAAGAAAGGAAAACCTCGCGAAAATTCTCGCAAATCACCCCCACGTGTGCATAACCTGTCCCTACAGAGAAGGGTGCGACAGAATAAGCTGCACTTTTGGATATCCTACAGAAGAGAGATGCTGTGATTTATTTCCGAAATGCGAACTTCGTTTCATAGCTGAGTTCATAGGAGTGCCGGAGAATACGCCAAAGTACGTTTTCAAAGATTTGCCGGTTGTCGAGGAAAAGCTCTACCGATGGGACTGGAACTATTGCATAAACTGCACGAGATGCGTGAGGGGTTGCAGCGAAGTGAGGGGCGCTGAAGCCCTGAGCTTCACGGTCGTAAACGGTGGAATTGTCGTGGGCAGAACTGCGGAAGATGAAATAAAATCGGGATGCAAGTTCTGCGGAGTTTGCGTTGAAATCTGTCCGACAGGAGTTGTGAGGGATAAAAAGAAGCACACGAACAAGTGGAGGGAGTCAATAGTTGAGAAGGTTCTTCCCCAACTTAAGAAAGTTTTCGAGTTGAATGAGGAGAATATTAAAAATGTTCCAGAATCTCCGGGAGTTTTCAGGCTTTACGACGAGAACATGGAAATCGTTTACATAAAAGGTGCTCCGAACCTGAGAGAGGCTTTAAGCGAGGAAGTCGGAAGAGCGAAGTTTTTCGATTTTGAAGAACACGAGATGTTCACGATGAGAGAGAGCGAGCTTATTCAGGAATTTTTGCAGAAGCATGGGAGAATGCCGAGGCTAAACGACGAGTTGGACGATCTTTTTGATGATTTGTGAGGTGAGTTTATGAGGGTAGGAATTATAGGTGTCGGTTGTTCGAAGTTTGGAGTTAGGGATGATGTAACTCTACAAGAGCTGGCTTTTGAAGCTGTTAAAGAGGCTGTGGAGGATGCCGGAATTAGTAAGGAAGACATCGAAATGAGCGTCGTCGGAACGGCGGGAACGAGAAGTTACGAGCTGATGCCAGCTGTTCCAATAAACGAATACTGTGGCTTTGCTGGAAAAGGACCGATAAGAGTTGAGGCTGCCTGCGCAACTGGAAGCGCTGCAGTTTACACAGCTTACTCCACAATAAAAAGCGGTATAGCGGACATCGTAATAGCTATAGGAATAGAGAAAATGAACGAAGTCGACACTCCAACGTCATTGGCTGTTGGTGGAAGGAGTGGGAGCTACCTCTGGGAATTCCACCAGTACGGCACGACTTTTCCTGGCTACTACGCAATGCACGCCTCAGCTCACATGGCGAGATACGGAACGACCGAAAAGCAACTGGCTATGGTGGCAGTGAAAAATCACAGAAACGCAGCTAAAAACCCGAAAGCTCAGTTCCAGAAGGAAATAACTCTTGAAAAAGCTCTTTCATCAAGATACGTTGCCTATCCCCTCAGACTTTTCGACTGCTCAGCCATAACAGATGGTTCAGCTGCTGCGATTTTAGCGAGTGAGGAGAAGATAAAGGAGCTTGGTTTGAAGGATAAAGCTGTCTGGATCGAAGGAATTGGCTACAGCAGCGACACAGCAAACCTTTCGAAAAGAGTTGATTACGTAGGATTGAAAGCTACTGTGGAAGCTTCGAGGATGGCTTACAAGATGGCGAAGATAGACGATCCGGTGAAGCAGCTTGATGTGGCAGCTTTACATGATTGCTTTACCATAGCAGAAATAATGGCTTACGAGGACCTTGGCTTCTGCAAGAAGGGAGAGGGAGGAAAGTTCATAGAAAACGGCGACTCCGACTTCGGAGGGAAGATTCCGGTAAACACCTTCGGCGGATTAAAGGCTAAAGGTCATCCCCTCGGAGCCACAGGAGTTGGAATGGTTTACGAGATCGTAAAGCAGTTAAGAGGAGAGGCGGGCGAGCTTCAGGTTGACCTGAAGAACTACAAAGGTTTGACCCACAACATAGGAGGAACTGGTCACTTCGGCTGGGTTTTCATTCTGGGGGTGTGATTATGGAGAGCAGAACGTTTGTTTTGAAACACAAGCTGCCGATAGCGAGAGTAGAAAAATATTGGAAAGGTTTAGAGGAAGGGAAAGTTTACGGGACGGTCTGCAAAATCTGTGGAGCTAAATACTATCCACCACAAGTTGACTGCAGCAAATGCTTCAACAGCGAAGTTGAGTGGGTCGAGATAAGCGGAGAAGGTACGATAGAATGCTTCACTCAGCTCCACAGCTTTCCTCAGGGTTTCGAATTCGTGGGAAAACCTTATACAATAGCTGTTGCAAAATTCGGAGACTTTAAAGTGATGGGGTGGTACGAAGGAGAAATCCCGAAGGTTGGAGAGAAGGTTAGAATAAAGACCGGAAAAGATGAAACTGGAGTTTGGAAGGTCTATTTTGAGCCCGTGGGGTGAGTTAAATGAACATAGACTTTGAGAAGGTTAAGTTCGGAGTTGAAGGACCAAACGCTCCGTGGGATACGATAAAAGAGATAGCGGTTTACTGCGAAAAGCTGGGCTTAGACAGCTACTGGATGCCGGATCATTTGGTAGCTACTGGCGTGAAAAGGTGGGATGCTATCGAGGTTTGGGGTGCTTTGGGAGCTTTAGCAGTCTTGACGGAAAAGATCATGATAGCCACTGGCGTCAGTGACACCTACAGAGTCCATCCGGCTGTTTTAGCTCAGAAAGCCACGACAATAGACATAATATCAAACGGAAGAGCGATTCTCGGAATAGGCATCGGAGAGGCTATGAATCTCGTGCCGTTTGGAATAGAATACGACAAGCCAGTGGGAAGAACGATGGAAGCTCTTGAGGTTATAAGAAGACTTCTCAACGAGGATTTCGTGGACTTCGAAGGCAAATACTACAAGCTGAAGCAGGCTTTCATAGCTCCGAAACCCGTTCAAAAGCCCCACTACCCGATCTACGTGGCGGGAGCTTCTCCAAGAACCATAAAGATGGCTGGAAAGTACGGAGACGGGTGGCTACCAGCCAACCTAAGCGTGGAGAAGTACAAGGAGGGAAGAGAGATAGTAATGAACGCTGCTAAAGAGGTTGGAAAGGATCCGGAAAAAATCGACATGGCACACTTCATGTACGGTGTTATAGCGAAGACTAAGGACGAGGCGAGAGAAAGAGTTATGCTTCCGGCAAAGCTCCTTCTGCTTACGAGACCGAGAATTCTCGAAGCCATGGGCTACGAGCCACCAACGTACGACTTCGAAATGACCTTCAACTTAGTATTTCCAAGAGACGCTCAGAGATGGCTCGAAGAGGCTAAGAAGCTTCCAGACGAGGTTGTAGAGAAGTCTCCGATAGTATACGGCACGGTCGACGACTTCATAGAGAGGTTCGAGCAGTATTACAAAGTTGGCTGCAGACACTTCGTAATGAACTTCCAAGTCTCGCCGAAGTACTTGAAGGACTGCCTCGATCTGTACAAGCAAGTGGCTGAATACTTTAGAGAAACTTACTCTTAAATTTTTATTTTCAGTGACTTTCCAACGTAATGGTTAGAATTGTGTTAATTTAGCAGCATTCTAATTTTGGTAAAATTTTAATTTTAAAGCACTCATTATACAAGTGTATGACACTGTCTCAGAAATTTGAAGCGGTAACGTTCGATATACATAGCTTAGAAGAGTGGAGAAGTTATTTTAATGAACTTAAGGATGTCGCGAAAAGGTGTAAAATCATCGAAAATTTCTGGAAAGAGTTAAAAAGAAAATGCGATGGTCTGACATTTAAAGACTTACAGGAAGAGTTTGATTACAGCACGGTCTTGTTAGGCGGAGTTACACCGGATGGAGAGTACAGGGAAAGGAGTTTAGCGAAGGTCTACGCCGTTTTATTCGGCTTTAAGCCAGAGAACGTTCACGATTTAATTGAAAAGCTGAGAAGAGATCTATCACCAACGACAAAAATAGTTGTAGAAGAGACCGAATTCATACGCTTCGTTAAAAAAGTGCTGGATAATGTCGAGTCTATTCTCAGGCAAGCCGAGAGTAAAGGTCTTGTCGACAGCGCTGATGTTAATGTGGAAATTGACTACTACGATATATTATCTGATCACAAGAAGCTGATAGAGATTTTAGAAAATTTCGTTAGCAGTGTCGCCAAGATTCTACCAAACTACAATCAAAAATCCCTGTTCGTTTGGACACTCGACAAGCTGACTTATAAATACATGACCAGAGCGTGTCCAGAGCTT
>WAQS01000123.1 GCA_015520115.1 Ferroglobus sp. | reverse complement strand
CTTGGAATGCCGGAAGCCGTATGGGTTTTCGAGGTGGAGAACTTCGGGCCATGTATAGTGGGAATCGACGCAAAAGGAAACAGCATATACAAAAAAGTGGAAAAGGTTGTCGAGGAAAACTTCAAAAAGCTCAAATCTCGGCTATAAGTTCATCGATCATTCCTTTTACATCCACCGGCGAAGCTCTCTTCCAGAAGTAGTAAAAGACGTTCTCGCACCACTCAACAGCTTCCTTATTCTCGCTTCGAAACATCGGCGAGTACGTGTGGTAGTACTGGAAGTAGACGAGCTCACCGTCGAGAACTCCGAGCAGTAAAGGCGTGTCGTAAACCCTTATCTCTATTTTGTCCCTGACGATCCTCATCTCCTTTTTACTCAAGTCCATGTCAACCAACACCTGCCTTATCGTTTCGAGCCTATCTCGCAGGGTGTCTCTGCTCGAAATAACTTTTTCAGAAGCTCCTTGAAGGTTCAGGTTTACCATCAGCTTGTATATGTCGTAGTTGATTATTCTGTCGATGTACAACCCGTATTCCCTCACCCTCGAAAGGTCTTCGAGTCCCCTAATCACCCCGTCCAAGAATTCGAATTTTTCCGAAAATCTTAGCACGAGGGGAAATCCGTGCTTTAAGTACGGGGGAAGCATTTTTAAGAATTCCTCGGCTTTCTTTATTTCCTCCTCGAACTCAAAAGATTCAACGAGATTCTCGAAAGTTGCAAGAATCAAGTCTCCGTAGGAGCTGATCTCGTAAACTTCTCCTTGCTTTCTAACCATCTCAAGCTCCTCCAACCTGCTCAGCGCTCTCGAAATTGTGGATTTTGGAGCGTTCAACTCCTTTACCATTTCAGAAAACTTGTACTTCCTTTTAGACAGCAACAAAAGAATCTGGTACCTCCAAGGGTTGAGACATTCTTTTATTAGTTCAAAACATTTTTCCTTCACACCAATACCTCTTACACTCTAAATTTATAAAATTTTTTTAGATGATTAACCAAGCAAGTGAATGGTTAAACGTCTGCGATAATTTTTCACCGTTCTGTCTGCTTCTCTCGCAACTCGAATTTTTCGAGTTCTTACGTTAATAGTTGTTTATATTTAATCATTTCGATAATAGGGCTCTTCACTCCCCCGTTGGTTGCTGACAACAACATTTGGTGTAAAAAGTATCCGTTCAATTTTGAAGGCTCTCGAAAACTTAGGCTTGGAATTAAAGCGAAGCCTATCGAAAAGCGTAGCTTAGTTGAAACCGCTTTTGCTTAAATCGTAACGAAAAACCCCGTTGCAATCACTTAAGATGGCTAAGTTGCCGAGACCAACTTCCGAGCGAAAACTTTTTATGCTACTTTGTCACTTTGATACACAATTACAAAGAGGTGGTAAAAATGGATGAAAAAGAAAAGCTAAAGGATCCGAAGATTTTCGCTCCGACGTAGCGGTGAGCTTAGCTAACTACCCCTCCGAACTTATACCCAATCTTTTCAATCTTTTCAGCTATTTTCTCAATGTTTACGAGCTCATCGTCGAATTGAATTTTCGCAATTCCCTCCTCCAGATTTACTTCAACGCCTCTAACGCCTTCCATTGACTTCAAAGCGTTTTCAACAGCCTTCGCACAGCTAACGCAGCTCATACCTTCAACCCTTACGATTTTTTCAACTATCATATTCTAACCTTCACTTTCCAGCGAGAAATATTTCACTGTTTACAAACTGTTAAACCGGTAGTGTTTTCTTTAGAGACTATCGCTTTCTTCCATGGACGTGGATGTCGTTAAATTCAAAAGACCTAAGAAGCACAACGCACTCGATCTTGATCACCTAAAAGAAATCTACGAAGATTTCGAGTCCTGCAAAAATGCTGTGGTAATTTACGGAGAACCGAGTTTTTGCTCGGGCATAGATCTCGACTATTTCAGAAATGCTGAAGAAAAAGAGATAGAGGAATTTGCAGAGCTTGCGAACTCGCTGATTTTAAAAATCTGCTCCTATCCGAAACCGGTTATCGCATTCGTTAAAGGGTATGCAATCGGTGCCGGATTCAGCATAGCCTTAGCTTGTGATTCGGTGATTGCCGACGAGAACGCGGTATTTTCAACGGGTTTTGCAAAACTTGGAATCGCTCCGGACATGGGCGTTTCATACTTGCTACCGAGGGTTATCGGATTGAAAAAAGCGCTTTACCTTCTCATGAGTGCGGAAAGAATTACAGCGGAGAAAGCTTACGAACTTGGAATCGTTCAAAGCTTTGGAGAGCTTGAAGATGCAATTAAACTTGCAAAAGAGCTCGATGGGAATTCGGTCAAGTACATTAAGGAGCTCGTATATCATGAGTTAAAAAAGCACGTAGAGAAAGAGATGAGTCTCGCGTTGATGTCAATTAAGGAGATTAGAGGACAACAGGATGGTTGACCGTAAAATTTTCATTTTCGATTTCGACGGGACGTTGGTGGACAGCTATTCCTGTCTACCAGAAATTTACAAATCGATAGCGGTGAAAGTTGGTTTGAAAGGAGAGAGCGTTACCGAATTCGTAAAAAGAGCTTTAGAGTACGAGAATTTGTGGGATTATCTTGAAAATTACGATCGGAAAAGCTGGTGGACGATGCTCTTCGCAGAATTCAACTTGAAATTGGACAATAAAGCTTTGGAAGACCTTTTGAGGTTCTACTGGGTTATGAGAGCCGAAAAAAGTTTTGTCGTAGAAAACTGTGCAGAGACTTTAGAAGTTCTCAAAAATAAAGGGAAAAGGTTGGTTATCGTCGCTGGAAACGACGGGTTGAAGAGTATAAAAAGAATGAGAATCAAGAAAAGTGGTCTCTCCAAATACTTCGACGAAATTTTCATCGTCGGAGAAGATGCTAAAAATCGAGTAGAAGCAATCAAAATCGTCGCTAACAAGTACAATGTTAACTTTGGAGAAATCGTGTTCGTTGACGATAAACCTTCAGCAATAAACGAGGTCAAAAACGCTGTAAAGAACATCACAGCGGTTAGAGTGAAATTTAAAAGTGCATTCAAACCCGCTTTATCAAAAGGCTGCCTTTGCGATTTCGAAATAGAGAACGTAAACGACCTTTTGAAGGTCTTAGAGATTTAAAGTGCAGCGTTAGAAGAGAACTTGAAAATTATATTGCCTACCTAATCCTTATTCTCCTTTTACCACAGCTCTCACAATAATTTCCTTAAATTCCTCAGAATAGTACTTCTGCAAACTTTATCACCTCTCGAACCAACTTACTCCCATGGCAAAAATCACACTCGAACAGCTTGCGAAAGAATTTGAGCAGTTCAAGAGAAGGGTGGAATACCTCGAATCCCAGCTTCTCACGAAGCAGGACATAATCGAAATCGAAGAG
>WAQS01000122.1 GCA_015520115.1 Ferroglobus sp. | reverse complement strand
GATATTCTCTCGGGATAGAAATTAAGTTGAAGCTCCTGAAACTGGAGGGAGTTGAATGTGCCTATCTAAGCGGGAGAGGGAGTTCATAGAGGACTGGTTGAGGTACGTTGAGGGGAAGATGACTCTAAAGGAGTTCGTCGAGAAGTGGAAAAGCGAAGGAAAGGACTGGAAAGCCTACATAAGAGTTTTAAGGTACAGAATTTCCAAAAAGTACGACAGAATGCTTAAAGACCTCCTGCTCATGAAGAAGTTTCTGGACTTGGATCTTCACCCTTAACGATTTTTGCTACGAAAAATCCGGAGCAACGGTGTTTGTGGGGGTAAAGTCTTTTGGCTTTTCTCAATTCAGAGCTGAGCTTGATGTCTCCGATTTTCGTTAAAGCCTCTTCTCCGAAACCGACCTCCTCAAGCTTTATGTCGAAGTTTTTTAAAGCCCACTCTATTACGAGTTCGTTCTCCTCAGGAGTGAGAGAGCACGTCGAATATACCAACACTCCTCCGGGCTTTAGGGATTTTATTCCAGACTCAAGCATCTGTTTTTGAAGAGATGTGCAAAAGAGAATATCCTTCGCTCCTCTGCTCCACTTTCTCGTGGGGTCCTTGTGAATTATCCCCTCCCCCGTGCACGGAGCGTCAAGGAGAATTTTGTCCGCCTTAATTCCAAGGTTGTGGAATCTCGCGGAGTTCATTCTTAAAACAATCGTGTTCATCGCTCCCATTCTGTGGATGTTGTCTATCAGCGGAGGAATTCTTTCTTCGTTCCCCTCTATAGCGATTAGAATTCCTCTGTTTTTCATCAACATGGAAATCATCGTCGCTTTTCCTCCCGGAGAAGCTGCCATGTCCACAACGAGGTCGTTTTCCCTCGGATTTAGCTCGATTGGTGGTATGCAGGAGCTTTTGTCCATGACGTAATAGAATCCCATGAGAAATTCTGGAGTTGCACCTATGCTGTAAGGCTCCTCCACAACCTCGTAGCAGAAGGGAACTTCCGTCTTTTTAAAAACGAAGCCCCTTTCCTCCAACCTCCCCACAAGCTCCTCCTCGCTTATTTTTATCGTGTTAACCCTTATGTACTTTGGAACGTTTTCCATTCCCTCGACGAGCTTTGCCGTTTCCTCTTCTCCGAAAAAGTTCACCCATCTTCTGATTATGAACTCGTCGTATCCGTATTTTTTCGCCAATTCCTTTGAAAAATCTGTGGAGGGAAAATCCAAAACTCTCATCTGTCGAAGAATGGGCTCTTTGAAAGAGAAGCCAAAGGTATCCCCATCACCACATCGGCTTTGGAAATTCCGAGGAGTTTTGCAGCAGCCCCAATTCTGTACATGACCCTCGAATCAACTCCGATTATTGCTCCAAGTTTCACAGCAGATCCTATCGCTATCCCTAAGTCAAGGAGCTTAAAAGCGCAGCTCGGTCCTTTGAAAACGACCTCCCTCCTCTCAGCTTTTGCAAACTCCTTGCAACTTTCAAATCCGCAAGCTCCGCAGTTCATTCCTATGCTTCTATCTCCATAAATTCCAAGAAGTATGAGACCGTCAGATTTTCTCAAGCTATTCGCATCTCTCACGAAGTTTTTGTCTCCAGTTTTTTCCGCAAGTTCCTCCATTTTTTTCGCTATCTCTTCAAACTCGGAGAGGTATATGACCTCAAGGCTGTCCTCCCCCTTCGACTTCGGAGCCGTTTGGGCGGAAGCTATCATAAGCTTTGCAGCAAGCTCCACAACCTCTTTTCTAACATCTTCCTCCAGCATCAAATCACCCCCAACAAGAAAGCTAACATTCCCAAAGCCATTGCCGACATCGTTCTCTTTCTGAGAGAATAAATTTCTTCCCTTTTAACTCCTTTCAGCAACTTGAAAGCCGAGAAAAGCAAGATTGCATCGCAAGCCAAAACGGGGATTAGATACTTGATATCCCGAAACTCAGGGAAAATAAGGGCTAAGAAGCTCAGAGAGACTGCTAACATGAAGAGAAGAGCTGCGATCTTTGCAGCAAATTTTTCTCCATAAAGAATTGCAACAGTCTTCGCGTTCCTTATCTTATCCCCCTCCACATCTTCAATACCCTTCATTATCTCTCTTCCAAGCCCGGAAATGAAAGCTAAAGCTGATAGCAATATTATGGCTTCGTTGAGGTTCTCCATTATTATCCCGCCGAAGAGAAAGGGAGCCGCCATCGTTGTGGCTATGTAAACGTTGCCAATCAATCCAAACTCCTTGAGCTTGAGGTCATACAAAATTCCAAGGAGGGAGATTAACAGAGCGAAGACGAAAGCGAGGGGGGAGATTAGATAGGAAAAAACCAATCCCACCGGAAATAGAAAAATTCCGGATAATAAAGCCTCTCTTCTGCTTATTTCTCCAGTTACAAGCGGTCGATCGAAGCGTTTGTTAGCTAAATCCACTTCGTAGTCGAAGTAATCATTCAGAGCGAAGGTTGAGGACTGCAAAAATACTGCCGTAAGAAAGCCGAAGAGAGTCTCCTCCAAAGGAAGATTTTTAGCCGCGATAAATATTCCAACCAAAACTCCAAATCCGTACATCACTCCGTGGTCGATTCTGAAAAGTTTGAGGTAAGCTCTCGCTTTCATGGAATCGTGTCAAGATAACTCTCGATTCCTCTCTCGTAAATTACGTTTCCGACGACTATAGTATCAGCTGCTGAAAGCATCTCCAAAGCCCTCTCTTTACTGTTAATTCCACCCCCGTAGAAAAGTCTTGCTTTTTTCAGCTTGCCTTTAACTTCCTTCACAACCCCCAAATCTCCGTAGGTCCCGCTGTACTCTATGTAGATTATCGGTAGTTTCAGAATCTCCTCCCCAACAACAGCGAAGCTTGCTGCTTCTTCTTTTTTCAAATTGCACAAAGCTTCCGTCACTCTTCCCACTGCAGAGTTTTCGTTTAGGACAATGTATCCCTCGAAGTAAATTTTCCTGTCGAAAAGCTCTCTAAAAGTGTCGAGTTTTTCGTAGTTCATCCTTATCCACTCCGCATGCTTCCCGGTAATCCACTCACCCCTTTTTGAATTGAGAACTATGGGAACGAAGACGTAATCGACATCGTAAACGACGTTTGAAGGATCGGAAGGCTCCATTATTATTGGCTTATCTCCTTCTTTCAGCATTTTCAGCAGCTCGATCACCTTTTCTCTGGTTACGTTCTGCGTTCCGGAAACCATTACTGCATCCGTATCACTTTCTAAAACAGCGTCAACAATTTTCCTGTCATTTTTTCTGTCCGGATCGAGCTTGGTGATGTGTTTCCAGTTGAACATCTCTTCAGAGGAGAGCAGAAGTATATAAAAAATTAGCGACCCAATTTCTGATATTAAGCGGCAGTTTTCTCATAAAGTTCACGAAAGATTAATCGAGAAATTAGCGGTTTTTCTCTTCCCCTGCAATTCCAGCAAGTTTTAAATAACTTAACGGGGTTAAGCTTGGAGATGAATCTCGATAGATACTCTCCGCAGAATCTGAGAAGACCGTCAAGTGGAATGATAAACGTTCACCCAATTCAAAGGGGTGGGATACTAACAGAAGAAGCTAAACAGGTTATTCTTGAGTGGGCTGATGGCTATTCAGTCTGCGATCTGTGTTTGGAGGGAAGAGTAGATCTCGTTAAAAATCCGCCAATTGATGAGTTTAAGAGAGACGTGGCTGAGTTTTTGAACATGGACGAAGTAAGATTCACCGCTGGAGCGAGGCATGCGAAGTTCGTTATAATGTCCGCTTTTAAGGAAAAGACGGTTGTTGTCGATTCTCTTGCTCACTATACATCTTATATCGCCGCCGAATTAAACGACATGAAGGTTTACGAGGTGCCGAATTCGGGATACCCCGAATTTAAAATCGAGCCGGAAAAGTATGCGGAGACCTTCGAGAGAGTTAAGGAAGAGACCGGGAAATACCCAGATCTGGCTTTACTCACTCACGTGGATTATCGCTACGGAAATCTCGCTGATGCGAAGGAAGTCGGAAAGATTTGCAGAGAGTACGGAATTCCTCTAATTTTGAACACGGCTTACAGCTCCGGAGTGATGGAGGTGGACGGAAAAAAGCTTAACGTGGACTTCATCGTTGCGAGCGGTCACAAAAGCTGGGCGGCTACCGCTCCAATCGGGATTCTTGCGACGAACTACGATTTCGTTGACGAGGTTTTCAGAACATCTAAAACACGAGGAGAGTGGAGCGGTAGAGCTTTTACGAAGAAAGAGGTCGCTTTGTTCGGATGCTCTCCGGTTTACGGACTCCCGATAATAACGCTAATGGCATCCTTCCCGGCTGTTGTGAAGAGAGTCAAGAAGTGGGAGGAGGAGGTTACTAAGGCGAGATGGTTTGTAAAAGAGATGGAGAAAATAGAGGGTGTTCAGCTAATAGGGGAAAGACCGAAGAATCACACTTTGATGCAGTTTGAATCTCCAGCCTTCCACAGCATAGCGAAGAAACACAAAAAGAGAGGATTTTTCCTGTATCACGAGCTAAAGAAGAGGGGTATCGTGGGAGTCCAGCCGGGAATGACAAAAAACTTCAAGATAAACATTTACGGATTGAGTTGGGAGGAAGTTGAGAAAGTCGCGGAAGCTTTTAAGGATATAGCCGAAAGTTACGGACTGGAGGTGGAGGATTGAGCTTCAGAAGGTATTTCCAAATTCCCTACCAGCCTGTGGCTGTGAAGATATTAAAGGAGTACGTTAAAGCTACCGAGGAGAATTTAAGGTTCTGCGAAGCTGTGAAAAGAGCCGCAACTAACGGAGAGAGGATTGTTCTCGACGAGATAAACCTCATCTGCTCCGGAGCTCTCGTCTCCTTGGGATTCGTTAAGGGAGTGTTTTCCGAAGAAAGCGAAGAGGAAACAAAAGCTGTTATTGTGGAGCCATATAAAGGAGAAGAGTGCGATGTCGTTTTGATAATAGCAACTCCAGACAGAGTAATGAAAATCGCCTCCTTTTACTCGCAACTCTTCGGAGAAGAGCTTAGAGCGGAGTTCAGCGGAGAGAATGCAGTCTGCGGAGAAGCTACGGCTAAGGCTAAGAAAGAAGGAAGACCGAACATCTCTTTCTTG
>WAQS01000121.1 GCA_015520115.1 Ferroglobus sp. | reverse complement strand
CTGAGGAATTGCTTGAGGCTGACATACACCCGACCGTAATAGCTAAAGGTTACAGATTGGCTGCAGAAAAAGCCATGGAAATCCTCGACAGCATAGCCATAGAAGTAAACAGAGACGACGACGAGCTGCTGAAGAAAATAGCAGCCACCGCCATGACTGGCAAGGGTGCGGAAGTGGCGATAAACAAGTTGGCTGACATCGCTGTAAAAGCAGTTAAGATTGTCGCCGAGGAGGTTAACGGAAAGATAGAAGTTGACACGGACAACATTAAGATAGAAAAGAGAACTGGAGCGTCTGTAGAAGACTCGGAGCTTGTAGAGGGAATCGTCATCGACAAGGAAGTCGTTCACCCGGGAATGCCGAAGCTCGTAAAGAATGCCAAGATACTCGTGTTGAATGCCGCTTTAGAGGTTAAGGAGACTGAAACTGATGCCAAGATAAGAATTACCGATCCAGACATGCTTCAGAGGTTCATAGAGCAGGAGGAGAAGATGATAAAGGAGATGGTTGACAAGATCGTCGAGGCTGGAGCTAATGTGGTGTTCTGTCAGAAGGGAATCGACGACTTGGCTCAGTATTACCTTGCTAAAGCCGGAATTCTTGCAGTGAGGAGAGTAAAGAAGAGCGACATCGAAAAGATTGCAAAAGCCTGCGGAGCGAGGATACTTACTGACTTGAGAGACCTCAAGTCGGAGGACCTTGGAGAGGCAGAGATCGTGGAGGAGAGAAAGGTTGGCGACGAAAAGATGGTGTTCATAAGAGGTTGCAAGAATCCGAAAGCGGTAACGATCCTTGTAAGGGGAGGAACCGAACACGTGGTTGAGGAGATTGCAAGAGGAGTTGAAGATGCAGTGAAAGTCGTGGCTGCAGCCTTGGAAGACGGTAAAGTCGTTGCTGGCGGTGGTGCTCCGGAGATTGAAGTAAGCCTTAGAGTTAAGGAGTGGGCTCCGAGCCTTGGTGGAAGAGAACAATTAGCTGCTGAAGCCTTTGCTGCAGCTTTAGAAGTCATTCCAAAGAGCTTGGCTGAAAACGCCGGATTGGATCCGATCGACATCTTGGTTGAACTTAAGTCCGTGCATGAACAAGGAAATGTATACGCTGGAATAGACGTTTACAACGGAAAAGTAGTTGACATGAAGGAGCAGGGAGTCCTTGAGCCGCTCAGAGTTAAGAAGCAAGCCATTAAATCTGCCACAGAAGTGGCTACGATGATTCTGAGAATTGACGATGTCATAGCTGCCAAAGGACTTGAAAAGGAGAAGGAGAAGGGTGGAGAAGAGAGCGGAGAAATGGGAACTGAGTTCTAACCAAAACCCTTAATTTCTTTTTTACCCCTACTTTTCTGTGGATCTTATAAAAAAAGCATACGAGATTTCGGAAAGAATAAGGAAAGAAGACGAGTTTTTAGTTGTAACACATATAGATGCTGATGGCATTACTTCTGGAGCTATTGCTTATGAAACGTTGAGAAGAATTGGTAAAGAAGCGGAAATAATTTTCCTGAAGCAGCTCGATGAGAATGCTGTTGAAAGGATAGCGGACGAGAACAGATTTGTCTGGCTGACGGATTTGGGTAGCGGAAACATCTCTCTTCTCCTAAGAAGAAAGCTCGAATTCGTAATTTCGGATCACCACGTTCCGGAAATGGTTTACAGGTGGCAGCTCAATCCCCACGACTTCGGATACGATGGCAGCTACGACTTGAGCGGCTCAACAACGACGTATCTCATTTCTCGCTGTCTCGGTTTGAACTACGACCTTTCGACTCTTGCTATAGTGGGAGCGGTGGGAGACCTGCAGGATTCCCGCGAGGCTAAGCTTGTGGGGCTTAACAGATTCGTGCTTGAAGAAGCGACTAAATACGGATACGTAAGTGCGATAAAAGATCTGAGGTTCTTCGGAAAGCAGACGAGACCGATCTACAAAATGCTTGAGTACACATTCGACCCGTACCTTCCGGGAATTAGCGGAAACGAGAGGGGAGCGATAGAGTTTCTCAGCTCACTTGGAGTGGAAATTAAGAAAGAAGACTGGATCAGGTGGATCGATTTGAGCAGGGAGGAGAAAAGAAAAGTCGTATCCGGGATAGTGAGAGTCTGCATGGAGGCAGGTTACTCCTACGAACTTATAAAAAAGATTGTAGGAGAGACGTACATTCTCCTTGAGGAGGAAAATGGAACCGAGCTGAGAGATGCAATGGAGTACTCGACTCTTCTTAACGCAACCGCAAGATACGGGTTCGAAGAGGTCGGATTGAAGGTGTGCTTGGGAGACAGAGGGAAATACTTTAGGAAAGCAAGAACCCTTTTGCAGGAACACAGAAAAAACCTCTCCGCCGGAATTAGGCTTGTGGAAGAAATGGGAATTGTAGAGCTTGAGTTCGTTCAGTACTTTCACGCTAAAAGTGCAATTCCAGAAACGATCGTCGGAATAGTTGCTGGGATGAGCTATTCCATTGCTTCGAAGAGTAAGCCCATAGTGGCTTTCGCTTACAGCGATGAAGGGGTGAAAGTTTCTGCGAGAGCTACAAAGGAACTCGTGGAGAAGGGTTTGCACTTAGCCTCTGCAATAAAAGAGGCTGCCGAGGCTGTTGGTGGAAATGGAGGAGGACACAGCATAGCCGCTGGAGCAACAATTCCGAGGGGTAAGGAAGAGGAATTCATTCAGTTACTTAACAAAATAGTAGGTTTGCAACTAAAACGATAAATTTCGAAAATGTTATTAAGATTTCCGAATTTTAAATTATAGGTGGTCTGGATGGTTCAAAAAAAAGAAAGGGATAAGTCCCACCATGAGAGGTTGTTTAAAGCTTCGATGAGTCCGATAAGAAGGCAGATTGTGGCGGCGATAGGCATTCACGGAAAAACAAGAGAGGAACTGAAGAAGGAGTTGAACCTTGATGACTTTCAGCTGAAGTTTAACCTCGACTGGCTGATCAGGGAAGGATTTGTTGTGGAGGAAGACGGAAAGTTGAAGTTGACCGATGATGGAATAGAGCTGCTTGAAGCTGGCTGATGAGGGAATTTTTACTGAAACTATTCAAAGGGAAGGATTTTGTCGATGAAGATAAAGCTAAGGAAATTTTGGGAAGCGATTTTAAAAATATTTTAAATTCTCTTGTAAAAGCCGGTTTGGTTAGAGTTGACGTAAGCTCTGAAAGCTGTTCTGACTTCCCAAAGGTTTATTACTTTTTAACTTCGAAGGGTAAGTCTTTGATGAAAGCGGAGAGCAACTCGAAGTAAAATCTCGAAAACTCCCCTCCGCCAACGATTATCGTCACGTCTCCTTTGTGGTTCGTGTAGAGTATCGCTTTGTCTTCGGCAAGTATTATCGCATGGCTGAAGTCGCTCTCAATCTCCCTAATCCTTACAATTTTTCTCGCACTTTTAGAATCGAGAATTTTTTTCAGTTTTTCGTCAAGGTTGAGGGAAGCGACTACTATGCTCGAAGCCTTTTCAAGGAGATTTTCGAGGGCGTTAAATGCCGCTTCGTTCCTGTATATCGTGACGATTTCCTCTCTTTTTTCCTTCTCTATCTCCGTTAGCTTGTCGAGAGCTTTCATTTTCTCTTCGAGTTTCTTCGCAAAAACGTTTACGAGTTGCTCTGCACTCAAAGCTCTAACTCTAAGCGGCTTTCCTCTGCAGACGACGAGCCCTTTTTTCTCCAAACTTTTCACGGTCTCGTAAACCGAAGTTCTCGGGATTCCGCTTTTTTCCGCTATTTCGCTTGCGGTTAACTCCCCCTCTGAGATGAGGGTTAGTAGAACCTTAATTTCGTAGTCGGATAGCTTGAAATCCCTCAGAACTTCCACGAGCTTGTCCACAATATGTAATCTCCAAAAAAGTTTAAATACATTTTTGTAGTAGCAGCTACGACAGGTGGTAGCATGAGGTCTCTGATCTTTCCCTTGATGCTGCTCATCATTATATTCCCCGCTGCAGCCTTAGACTACGAGGACAAACCTTACTTTACTGCCTACGTAGCTGGAGACAATTATCTCGAACTCGGAAAGGAGCAGGCGATCAACGTTGTAATTCAGAACAACGCAAGACTTTGGAAGCAAATCTACGACAGCTACGAAGAGTACGAATTCGTATCTAAGAATCCGGACATGCTAATAACGGCTTACAACGTATCGGTAAGCTTCGAAAGTGAAACTTTAAATGTTAAAACTCCAGAAATGAGATTTTCAGCGATACCTCCCTTTAAACCTGTTCAAATTCCGGTAATAATCGATACAAAAGGAGTTAAAAGTGGTACGCATTACCTCAAAATCAAATTCAGCTACGAGTGCATCGACGAAATAATCATCGACACAACTTCTCCCGATTTCAAATCCGTGCCAAAGGAGGAGAGGAAAACCTACAACATCTCCACTGGGTTACCTCTTCCAGAAACTATGACGATAGTCAACGAAACGAAGATCGTTATGTATCCAGAGTACCTCAAAATCAAGTACGAGGAAAAGGAGCAGGAAATATTGCTCAAGCTAATCGTTGAAAAGCCAGAAGTCTCTCTTGAGGTCGTCAACGTCACTTCGGAACTCGTGGCTGGAGGAAAGGGCAAGGTGACTGTAACTTTGAAAAACACTGGAAGGGCTAAAGCTGAGAAACTTTTCGTAACCCTCAATCCGCCGCGGGGCTTTCTTGTTGCTGGAATGGAGAGAGTGGACATAGAAAAGTACTCGGAAACACTGAAGCAGTTTGTAAAAATGCCGTTCATTCAGATTCCCTCTGAGATAAGCGTTCCACCGGAGGTCAAAACTTTTCTGACCTCTTCAGCTTTTTACGTCGGAGATCTTGAGCCGAATGAAAGTGTAAACGTTACGTTTACAGTCGAAGTCAACGTCGATGAGGGCGGCTACTATCCTTTTCAGATAAAGGGATTCTACGTTTCCGACAACGAACTGAAGGAGACTTCCACAGAAAACTTCGGAGTTTTTGTTGAGGAGAAGCCAGAAATAAAAATTGTCGAGGTTGTGTCGAATGTTCATGCTGGAAGCAAGGGAGATGTCGTTGTGAAAATGAAAGCTGACAGGGTTTTGAAAGGCGTGAAAGCGAAACTTGAAGTGAAACCACCGCTGACAGCCCTTTCCGAAGAATATTTTGCTGGAGACGTAAAAGAGGCTGAGCTGAGGTTTAAGGTAAAAGCCTCGTCGGATGCTGAAAACACAGTCTACCCAGCCAAGCTCGTAATTTATCACGATCTTGGAAAGGAAGTCAGCGAGGAGTTCGACATAGGAATCGAGATAAAAAAGAAGACGAGGTTTGAGGTAATAGGAAAAGGTGTTCTTGAAGCCGGGAGAGAAGGAATAGTCAGAGTTGCTATAAAGAACCTTGGAGAGTACGAAATAAGAGAAGCTACGGCAAGAATCACTGTCGTCGATCCCTTCTCAACCACCGACGACACCTCCTACATCGGAAGTCTGAAGCCCGGAGAAGCGAAGAATGTGACGTTTAAAATTAAAGTCGACAGCGACGCAACCCCGAAGGTTTACGCTTTAAACCTTGAAGTAAAGTACAAGGATTTGAACGACGAGTGGGTGATAAGTGAGCCGGTTAAATTACCCATCGAAGTGAGGGAATCTAAGAGGATTCCGGGGTTTGGTATAGCTCTCTCAGCTTTGGCGTTATACATCGCGTGGAGAAGGAGATGAAAGCGGAAAAAGTCTTGAAGTTTAGACATGTCGTAATCTTGGCTACCGTTCTTCTATTTCTCTTCTTTGCCCATAACGCGAAATACGTAAAAATGAATCAAGGTTACGAAACCTACTTCAGCGAGGATTTCAAAGAGTACAAGCAATACAAGCTCTACACTAAAGATTTCGGTGGAAGTATTGCCTCAGTCTACGTCTTCGTTAAAAGCGACGACGTTCTGAATTACGAAACCTACGAACTTATCTTAAAAATTGGGGAGGAGTTGAAGAAAGTTAACGGGATAGGGGAAGTAAAATCCGCAGCGCACTCGATTGTAACGAGGCTCGGTTATCTGCCTACAGATGAAAAACAACTCGAATCTCTCACTTATCAGTACTCTCCCCAGTACGTTCCTAAGAGAAGCCTTGCGATAATTGAAGCCGAAGTTCTCACGGATCCGGACAGATACGAAGATGTAGCGAAGGAGGTTGAAAAGAGACTTTCAGAACTCGATTTGCCGCCGGGGGTTGTTGTTGAAGCCACTGGCAATCCGATGATAAGGTATCAGGTCTCGGAAAGCATAAGAGACAGCATGAGAAACATGGGTATCGCAGCAGTCGTTCTGATGGTGGTCACGCTATCTATCGTTTTTAGAGGCGTGGTTGAGCAGAAGAGGTATCTTTTTCTCCCCCTCTTGATTTCTCTGATAACAGTAACCTACGCCTACGGATTGATGCCCATCCTTGGAATTCCGCTAACAGAAGTTACAAACGCTTTTCTTCCGGTCCTAATAGGATTGAGCATCGAGTACGCTGCCCAGTTTATGGGGAGATACGAAGAAGAGAGGAGAAAAGGTCTAACCCCTTTTGAGGCTGCTGGAATTGCGATAAGGAGCGTTAGCAGAGCGTTATCGTTGGCGTTGATAACAACTGTTATTGGCTTTCTTTCGATGCTTTTCTCCGGCGTCCCAGCTCTCGGCTGGTTTGGATTGATTTCGGCTATTGGATTAGTTTTCGCGTATTTGTTAAGTTTATCGTTTCTTCCAGCCTTTCTCGTCCTTACCGACAGAAAAGAAAGGAGAAAGGCTATTGTTGGAGTTGCAGAAAAGACTCTCGATTTCTTAGCTCTCTTAACGGCAAGAAAGTACAAGGTCGTTTTGCTTCTCGCACTAATCGTTGCCTCAGCGAGCTATTACGGATACGAAAAAGTTCCCTTAGAAACGAACTTCTTCAAGTACATTCCTCAAGACCTGCCGGCTATTAGAAAATTCAACGAACTGAAAAACGTTTTCGGTAGCCAGGACAGATTGATCCTCGTTGCAAAAATCGATTCCATAAGTGCCGAAGAAATAAAAAAGATTGAGGAGCTTGCGGAGTACGTAACAAGATCTGAAGGCAAGATAACGGACTACTCCTCCCTCGGAAAGCTCATTCGATCGAAATTTGGAGAAATTGGTGAAAACGAGTACGAGCTTGAAAATCAGCTTGAACTGCTTGGTGAGCACAAAAATCGTTACCTTTCTGGAAATACTCTCGCCGTATATTTTACAGTCTCGGAAATGGACTGGCTCGAATTCAGAAGTCTCTACGAGAGAGTTAAAAGGGAAATCTCCTTCTACGGAGCTTTCGATTACTATCTAACCGGAGACGTCGTCCTTAAAATGTTCGTTGCCGATTTAATCGTTAACGGTCAGAATAGAATGACTGTAGCGAGTTACGTTTTAGTGGTCACCTTGCTTCTCATAGTTTACAGAAGCTTGAGAAATGCTGTGGTTCCTTTAATTCCAATAACCCTCGTTATCCTAACAACCGGCGGAGCTATGTACGTGCTCGGTTTCTACAGAACTCTCATCACCGCAAGCATGAACTCGATGATTATCGGTTTAGGCATCGACTTCTCGATTCACGTAATGGAAAGGTACCTTGAGGAGAGGAGGAGGTTCGCTCCTGAAAAGGCAGTGGAGATAACGATTACCAGAATTGGAAAGCCTATACTCACCTCGGGGCTAACAATGGCTGGAGGATTTGCAGCAATGCTGATTTCACCTTTCCCGATAATGAGAGATTTCGGAATAATAAGTGTTTTAGCAATACTAATGAGCTTGATCGCCGCTT
>WAQS01000120.1 GCA_015520115.1 Ferroglobus sp. | reverse complement strand
TAGCATTATCGCATTCTTTATCAGCTCGTTTTTTAAGTAAAACTTCTCTCCGAATACGTCCTCGAAAATTCCGGGATAGCAGTTCATCTTCAGCAGTCTTACGGCTATTCCGTTGGCGAGTCTGCTCTCCTCTTCTTTACTAAGCTCATCGAATTCCTTCTCTCCGTCAACGTTCACCTCTTCAAGAAACTTTCCGAGCTCTTCTTCATTACCGTAGAAGTTAAGAAAGGGCTCAGTTGAGTAAAGAAGAATGTCCTTCACTTTACCGGATATCATCCTCAAACCTTCTCTCCTTTCCAGATATCCCCTCTCTAATCCCCTCTTAACGACCTCTAAATTTCCCCCTCTGAGCTTTTGTTTATCTCCGATTATCCCGATTAGAGCTAAGGCAGTCAGATCGTAGTTGTTTCCCAAATATTCTGCGAAGAAGTAGGCTGTGGCACTGGCGGACATTTCGAAGGAACCATCTATACCAGCAAGGTGCGGATTTATGTGAGCAAGGTTTTCTTTCTCAATTCTTCCGACCGGAAAGTGGTGATCTACTATTATTACGTCCTCTTCTACTTCTGAAATCGTTTCCGGATATCCGCTACCCATGTCAACGAAAATGGTAAGGTCTTCGCTTTCGAAGCTCTCGTTTAGACCTTTGAGGAAGGAAACGTGAACTTTCTTCCCCATCCTCATCAGAGCTATCGAGATTATGGCGGCTCCCGAAATTCCGTCCGCATCGTAGTGAGCGTAAATTCTAATGTGATCCTGCTTGTCGATCATAAGTTTGGCTTTTTCGAACTCGTGCTTGATTATCTCAAGCATGTTTCGCAATTTTCGCAATGGCAAAAATTTTTTTCTAAACACCGACGTAAGCTTTCCTTATCTCTTCCTCGCTTAGCTCATCCCTTCTACCCTCAGCGAATATCCTACCTTCGCTCATTAAATAAACGTAATCCGCTATTTCGAGGGAAGCGTAAACGTTTTGTTCGACGAGTAAAATCGTCAATCCCTCTTCTCTGAGCTTTTTTATAACGTCAAAAAGATCGTGAACAACCTTAGGAGCTAAACCCTGACTTGGTTCGTCCATCAAAATCAGCTCTGGAGATGACATCAAAGCTCTTGCAATCGTCAGCATCTGCTGCTCTCCTCCGCTCAAAGTTCCAGCTCTTTGCTTTCTTCTCTCTTTCAGAATTGGGAAGAGGTCGTAGACGAAGCTTAAGTTCTCTTCAAACCTTTCTTCGGCTCTTTTGGTATAAGCTCCGAGCCTTAAGTTTTCTTCCACCGTCATTAGGGGAAAGAGGTGTCTTCCTTCGGGAACGTAGGCTATGCCCATCTCAACTTTCTCGTGGGGTTTTTTTAGAGTCACGTCCTCTCCTTTGAACGTAACTGTACCCTTCCAAGGTTTGATTATTCCGAAAATAGTCTTCAGCGTCGTCGTCTTCCCGACTCCGTTCGCTCCTAAGATCGTTGTTATGCTACCCTTGTCTATTTTTATGTTCACTCCCCATAGCACCTGCATCTCTCCGTAGCCGCTTTCGAGATCTCTCGCTTCGAGCATTCAAATCACCTTCTTTCCGAGGTAAACTTCTATAACCTTTGGATGGTTCAAAACCTCTTCCGGCTTACCCTCGACGAGGATCTTTCCCTGATGCATAACTATGACTCTTTCTGCGAACTTCACTATAGCTTGCATTAAATGTTCGACCATGGAAACTATCGCTATGTCCTCCTCTTGGTGTATTCTCTTGAGAAGCTCGATTATTCTGTCAACGTCAACCGGATTCATCCCCGCCATAACTTCGTCAAGAAGCAGAAGCTTGGGTTTCATGGCTAAAGCTCTTGCGAGTTCCATTAATCTTTTTTCCAATGGCGTTAAAAGCTTCGCCTCTTTATGTCTTAGCTTTTCTAATCCCACAAGCTTCAAGTACTCTTCAGCTCTCTCAAAAGCTTCCTCAACGCTCAGCTTTTCCCTCCCAAACATTGCTCCTATCGCTACGTTTTCAAGAACCGTCGCATTTCCGAAAGGACGGGGAATCTGGAAGGTCCTCGCTATTCCCAGCTTGGCTCTCTCGTAAGGGGGAAGATTCGTTATGTCCTTTCCCTCGAAAATAACTCTACCCTCATCCGGCAAATATATTCCGCTTATGAGGTTGTAGAGGGTGGTTTTCCCGCTTCCGTTTGGACCGACTATCCCTATTGCCTCTCCTTCTTCAATCTCAAACGTAACACCGTCTACAGCTTTAATCCCTCCAAAGCTCTTTCTGAGGTTTTCAGCTCTGAGTAGCATGAGCATCACCTCACGAACTCTTCCAACTTAGTACCTCTGACTTTCTTCTTTAAATACCCTACCAAACCTTCAGGAAAGAGGACGACTACGGCTATTAAAATAGGAGCGAGAATCAGAAGCTGAACTCCGGGGAATACAACGTTGAGGTAGTACTTTAGCAAGGCGTAGAAAGTACCTCCTACGAGCGGTCCGAGCAAAGTTCCCGCTCCGCCAAGCATAACTATGACTATCGCCTCGACAGTATACACTATATTGAAAACGTCTTCGGGGAAAACGTAGGTGAGCTTTAATGTCCACGCTAATGCTCCTATAACTCCAGCAAATACTGCACTCGTTATGAAAGCGAGGATCTTGTATTTCGTTACGTTAATTCCCATCACCTTGGCGACATCCTCATCCTCCCTCATAGCTAAGAGTGCGTAACCTATTCTGCTTCTCAAGTATATGGATGTGATTAAGGCAGAGATAAATGCGACGAAGAATAAAGCTACGTCGGAAACGTAAGTGGAGAGGAAGTTCGTCGTTTCGCTTCCAAAAGTTCTCCTCATGAATCCCGAAAGAACTATCCCTTCGGTACCACCCCATAACCTCGTTCCTTC
>WAQS01000119.1 GCA_015520115.1 Ferroglobus sp. | reverse complement strand
TTTGGAGACCTCATAGCAACTTTCAGAGGTGGTAGGAACGGAATGCTCGGAGAACTGCTCGGAAAGGGTTACACTATAGACGAAGCTCTAAAAGAGCTCGAAAGAAGGGGAGTTGGTGTTATAGAGGGTTACGTAAATGGAAGAAGAGCCTACGCTTTACTAAAGCAGCTTGAGATGAGAGGAAAAGCTTCGGAAGATGAGTTTCCCCTTCTAAAAGCGATATACAGCGTTTTATACGAAGGTAAAAAAGTGGAAGAAGTTCTGATGAATTTGTTAATCAAAGGCAGCTAAATTTTACTCACAATTTCTTTGTAGTAGTCCAGAGCTTCCTTGACGTAATCTCTGCTCAGCTTTCCTTGTGGCGTGTCGGCTTCAAATATTCTTTCCGGAACCTGCAGATCTTCCACGCTGAACCCCATCTTTTTCTTAAGCCTGAGCTTTTCCTCGTAAATTTTCTTTCCAATTTCCCTAAGCTCGTTCTCGTCAGTTTCGACTCCGAGCGGTTTAAAGGCTTTAACAACGATCTCCGGCTTGTAAATTCCCCTTGCGAAGAAGCAAACTACGAGACTTGAAAGAATCTGTCTCCACTGCTCTTCTTTTATAAGCTCGTCCACGAGTTCCTTCGGCGAGTAGTCTTTCCACTTTTGATCTATTGAGTAGCCAGCTCCATCTAAATGGCTGTGCCTCAAACCAATTAGATATCCTACGTAAGCTCCATAGCCTGTGTTGTAGCCGGGCATCTCGTTTTTACCGAAAGCCATCGCAAACTCTCTTCCTCCGTAAATCCTTGAAGCTTCATCAACTCCCTTAGCTAAAGCCTTGTAGAAGTCGTTCGGCTGGGAGACGATGTAATCCACGGCTTTAATGTAATTTTCGTAATTTCCGAATTCGAGATCTAAGAGCGTTTCGTTCTTGCTTATCAATCCTCTCTTGTAAGCTTCCGTAGCCCAAGCTAAGCAAACGCCGGTGCTTATTGCATCGAGTCCGTAAACCTCAACCCTATGTATCAGTTTGAGCAAACCTTCCCTACTCCCAATTCCAAGCATCGAGCCTAAAGCATAGATCAATTCGTAATCGTAGCTTATCATCAAAGTCTTGTAGAAGTACTTTTCAGTCTCGTATTCCTCCCTCAACGCTGCTATGTGAATACAAGCCACTGGACAGTGAGCGCAGGCAATTCTTCTTCCAAGGTTATTTTCAGCTAAAGCCTCACCGCTTATCTCTTCAGCTTTATCAAACCTCTGCTCGGTTAGATTTTTCGTTGGCAACCCTCCGAACTCGTTCAGAGGTAAAACGTTTACGGCGGTGCCGAGCAGATGATACTTTTTCATAGCATCCGATTTTACAGCCAAATCGTATATCTCATCGTAAATTTTTCTGAAACCTTCCTTGTCTTTCGGCTTGAAAGACTTCCTCCCCATAACAACAAGAGCTTTCAAATTCTTACTCCCGAACACTGCTCCAAGCCCGAGTCTTCCGAAGTGTCTGTAAGTCTCAGTAGTAACGCAAGCATATCGCACCAAATTCAAGCCTCCTCCACCAATTCTCATTACCGTTCTAATTCCCCTTCCCTTTTCCCTTTCAGCAATAATTCTTCCAGTCACTATCGAGTCCTGAATGCTCCAAATCACCCTTCCGTCTTTGAAATGAACTTTGTTCTCATCTACAACTATGTAAACCGGCTTTCTGCTTTTTCCCTTAATCACAATAGCTCCGTAACCAGCGTTGGCGATGGCTGCCGCACTTCTACCTCCGGCGTGAGACTCCCCGAGGTTGTTCGTTAAAGGACTTTTGAATAAAGCAACGGTTTTCGAGGCAAGAGGGTAAGCCGGTGTGAATGGTCCTGTGGAAAAAACTATCACATTCTCTTCGCTTAGCGGATCGACATCCCTCGCATTTTCGAGCTCTTCCTTTAAAAGCTGAACCGCTACTCCAACTCCACCGATATACTCTTCAAAGAGGTCTTTTCTATCCTCAACCCAGTACTTGTACCTCGAAAGGTCTATCGTGAGTACCTTGCTCCTCACGATTTCACCTCCTCATAAGCTAAAACTCCGTGGGGGCAGTAATTAGCGCAGTACCCGCAGTGAACGCAAACGGCTGGTTTTCCATTCTCCTGCTGGAAGATCGCTCCAATCGTACAAGCTTCCATGCAATTTCCGCAGGCTATGCATAAATCCTCCTTGAAGAAAACTCCTCCTTCCTTTCTTGGAGCCATCGCTCCCGTCGGACAAACCTGAGCACAAGGAGGTTCGCTGCAAGCTCTGCAGAAAATTATCGTCGCACCCCTCTCAAAACCGCTCAAACTTATAGCCAAAATTCCCGACTTGCTAACTCCAATTTCGGGATCTCTGGCATTTCTTCTACTGCACGCGTACATGCAAAGCCCACAACCAACGCACTTCTCCAAGTCTTTTATTACAAGTCTTTTCATAACGAAATTATAACTTATTTAGCTCAGATAAATTCGTTTCGATGACAAAAGTGTAATTGCAAGTTTTTTTAATCCTAACCACCTCAAGATTTATCATGATTTATTACCCTCCCACCCCTTCGTTTCCTGTGGAAAGTATCTTTTGCTAATGCCCTTTGTCTCTTTCATTTAATTTCCAAGAATATTTCTGATTTTCAACAATAC
>WAQS01000118.1 GCA_015520115.1 Ferroglobus sp. | reverse complement strand
GAATTGACATGGGCACTTCCGACAAAGTTTGCAGCGCAGCTTTAGCTTTGGCTGAATTTGGAGAGGGTGATTTCATACTCGCCGAAATTGGTTACGGTTTCAACGCATTTCTTGCTTTGAAAAACGGGAAAATCGTCGATGGTATTGGTGGGAGCTCGGGTTTTCCATCGCACTTGAGCGTTTCGGCAATAGATGCGGAGCTTGCGTGCCTGATGAGGGTGACTAAAGATGTGGTTTTCTCGGGGGGATTGAAGAGCTTTTTTGAAGATAGAGGGGAGGAATTTAGCTTTGAAGCATTCGCTGAATGGATTCTCAAGGGAATTTATGCGATGAAAGCTGTTGTTGACGAGAACTTCGTTGTTCTTTCGGGAAGGTTTGCCAAGGAAGTGAAAAAGTTCATCGCTGAAAGGTTCGACGTGAAAATTTTAAAAGGCTTCGAAAGCGGAAAGCAAGCAGCGGAAGGAGCTGCAATTATCGCAGACGGGTTGAGCGGTGGGGAGTACAAGGAAATAGTTGAAAGGCTCGAACTTAGAAGAGCTTCCGGCTGCATCTTCGATTACGTAACTTCCGACCTCAAAAAATTCTTCTTCGAAAAGCTGGAGTGCTAAAGTTTAAGTTCTAAAAAAGTACAGTATTTTTCATGAGACGACCTGCAGTAGCTGGATACTTCTACCCCTCGAATCCCGAATCCCTCTTGGCTATGCTTAGGGAATTTGCAGATAAGAGGAGCGATGAGGATGTAGTGGCAATAGTCTCTCCTCACGCAGGTTACGTTTACTCGGGAAGGACTGCTGGAGCGGTTCACTCTCTCCTGCCAGATGTGGAGACTTACGTAATAATTGGTCCGAACCACACCGGCTTGGGAGCGGCTGTGGCTGTCTCTTATGACGACTGGATGACTCCGATAGGGGTTGTGGAGACGGATAGAGAGTTCATAGATGCCATGCCCAAGAAAATCTGCGTTGTTGATGAGATAGCTCACAGAGAAGAGCACAGCTTGGAAGTGCAAGTTCCTTTTTTGCAGTACCTCCACAAGGACTTCAAAATCGTTGCCATCTGCATGGGATTGCAGGATAAGGAGACAGCTGAGGAGATAGTCGAAGAAATTTTGGAGGCTCAGGAGATAACTGGAAGGAGGATCGCTCTGGTTGCTTCGAGTGACATGCACCATTATTTGCCGGATGACGAGTGCAGAAGGAGAGACGAGATCGTCATTGAAGCGATCCTCAGCATGGACGTCGACAAGTATTATAACACGATATACAAACTTCAAGCAAGCGTCTGCGGTTATGGTCCTATAGCTGTTGCCATGCTCTACTCTAAGGAGCTTGGAGCGAAAGCGGAGCTCGTACATTACTCCACGAGCGGAGACGTGGCTGATAGAAGTCAGGTTGTCGGCTATGCTGGTATAGCCTTCAGAGTTTGAATAGCCTCTTAGCGTTCTTCCACAGAACCCTGTCGTCGCAAATCTCCGCCACCTTTTTAAGCTCGTGATGAATGCTTCCGAAGGGTTTGTCCGAGCCGAAAATGAGTCTGTCTGGGACAGCTTCATAGAACTCTTTTATCTGCGAGGGAGATGCTAAAGAGGTGTCAAAATAAACGTTCTCGTTTTCAGCAAATTCCCTGAGAAAATCCGCTGGATTTCCTCCCAATAATCCGAGGTGAGGTATCACGACTTTCACGTCGAATCTCTCTAAGAAAATTTTCGTGAAAGTAAATTCCTCCTCGAAAAAAATCGGTTTGCTAACTCTTTCAACGAAGTCTTCTAAATCTTCTCTTTTCAGAGTTTCGTAGTTGGATTTTAAATCAGCCACTCCTCCGACCCAGTGCCATTTTAAGGCAACGAATTCTTCGGGAATTTCCTCCGGAAAAGGCTTTCCTATGCAGTATATCGGAAACAAGTTTTCATTTTCTTCGCAAGCTTTGAGGACCATTTCGTTCGCCACTTTTTCGTCGTACTCTGCATAAGATGGGAAGGACATTACCAAAGCCAGATCTATTCCGTTTCTTTCGAGCTCATCGACTACTTCTTCCACCTTAACGTCTATTCCGAGAGAAACTGAAGGTCCTATGTGGATGTGACTGTCGATTATCATCAAAAAAATTGGAATTAGAAATCTTCTAATAGTTTTCTGTAAAGCTTTTCCTCGTTAAAGCTTAGTGCTCTTTTAACGACCTCTTCCAGATACATGACAGTATTGGCTACGAAGTAATACTTTAATTTCCTCTGTAGTCTGGAAGTAAAAGGAATCTTTATAAATATTTTAAAAGTAGAGATAATGATGAAAGCAACACAACGACTAAGATTATTTTCTCAAGTTTTTTCGAGTCGATTCTCAGAACGATTTTTTTGCCGAAAAAGTAGGCGAAAGCTATAGAAGGTAGGCAAATCAAGAATTTCGAAAGGATGCTGTAGCTAACATGTCCGGAAAGCGTGAAGATTGTCAGTATTATTG
>WAQS01000117.1 GCA_015520115.1 Ferroglobus sp. | reverse complement strand
GATTGGGAGAGTGCATTTCAGCCATTCATGCCTCATGGCTTTGTTGGTGTCTTAGCTGCCATGGGTTTGACGTTCATAGCCTTCGAAGGTTTTGAGATAATCGTTCAGAGTGGGGAAGAGGTAAAGAACCCAGAAAGAAACATTCCGAAGGCTATAGTCGTATCTCTTTGGGTTACCGTGGCGATATACATTCTCGTTGCATTTTCCCTACTCGGAGCGGTTAAAGCGGATGTTCCGAGCTGGGAGTACCTCGGAAAGCTTGCGGAATTCAGTCTTGTAAGGGTGGCTGACGAAATTATGCCTCTCGGAGGGGTTTTGATAATCGCCGGTGGTTTAATATCGACCATCAGTGCCATGAACGCAACGATCTATTCCTCCTCGCGAGTTGTTTTCGCTCTGAGTAGATCGGGGTACTTGCACAGAACTTTAGCCGCGATAAACGAGAAAACGAAAACTCCACATCTTGCAATTCTTTTCAGCTACATAATAATAGCAACAGCCTCCTTAGCACCCATAGAAGCTGTTGCATCCGCAGCGAGCCTGATGTTCATTCTGCTCTTCATGTTCGTAAACTCTGCCTTGGTAATTCTTAGATTGAGAAGACCGGATTTGAAAAGAAGCTTCAAAGTGCCTTTCGTTCCTATATTGCCCCTTCTAACTCTAATCCTTCAGTTTGTCATCACTTACTACTTAATCACCCAGCTGGAGCACGGATTTTTAATTGCTCTCCTAACTCTCGCTTGGATTTTCTTTGGCTCTCTTGTTTACTACGCTTACTCGGAGAAGGAGATGGAGAAGAGAATGGAGGAAGAAATTAAGACCGTTTACAAGGAAATTCCGATTGAAGAGAAACCCTACAGAATTCTCGTTCCGATAGCCAATCCGGCAATTGCAAGAAAGCTCGTAAATTTTGCAAAAATTCTTGCAAAAAAGAGGGACGGTGAGATTATAGTCGCAAATATAGTAAGGTTGCCGTATCAGACGCCTTTGACCGCCTCTCTTGGAGAGATTGGTAGGGCTAAAAAGATGGTTTCTGAGCTTTTAAATTCCGAAGTTCCGATTGGCGGGATCGTAGCTGTTGGCCACTCAGTTCCAGAGGCTATTCTCAACCTTGTGGATGAGTTAAAGCCGAATCTGATAGTTATGGGCTGGAGGGGTAGAACTTTTAGAAAAGATGTCGTTCTTGGAAGCACGATAGATCCAGTTCTTGTTAAAGCGAAGTGCGACGTTGTTGTGGTTAAATTTGGAAAAGATTCGTTGAAGTTCGAGAAAATTTTGATTCCAACAGCCGGAGGTCCTCATGCTCTCTTAGCTTGCGAAATAGCAAGGGATTTGGCTAACGAAAATTCGAAGATAAAACTTTTGTATGTGGGGAAGAGAGAAGAGGAAAAATCCGTTGCTGAAAAAGCCTTTAGAGAAGCTGAGGAAATCCTAAGAGGGAGCGGAGTTTTGAAGGAGTTTTCGGTTCACTACAACCCCGCTGAGAGAATTGCCGAAGAGGCTGAAAAGCACGATATAACGATAATAGGCGCTTCTGAAAAGCCTTTTCTTCAAAATTTCCTCCTCGGTCTCTTTCCAGAAAAGATAGTCAGGAAAACGAGTAAAACGGTAGCGATGACAAGAAGGTGGGTGAGGCTGATAGCTTGAAGGAAAAAATAGGCTTTTGGGAAGCTTTCAGCATTGGAGTTGGGGGAATGATCGGTGGAGGGATATTTGCTGTTTTGGGTTTGAGTGTGGAGTTCTCAAGGAATTTAGCGCCTTTTGCTTTTTTAATTTCCGGAATTATTGCTTTCTTGACCTCATACTCGTATGCAAAGCTGACGATGAAGTATCCAAGCAAAGGTGGAACGATTGAATTTCTTGTAAAAGCTTACGGGACGGGTGTTTTTTCAGGAACGCTCAATCTTCTTTTGCTTGCGAGTTACGTGATAATGATTTCTCTTTATGCATACGCTTTCGGAAGCTACGCTTCGGCAATTGTTAACGTGAACGCTCATTTTCTTAAAAACATCTTGATTTCTCTACCGATCTTAGTATTCACGATCATAAACGCTCTCGGAGCTTACGCAAGTGGAAAAGCTGAAGATGCCCTGGTTGCTTTTAAAGTAATTGTATTAATAGTGGTCGCTTCCGCTGGACTAACGCACGTTAATCCGGAAAGATTTTCCTATATAGATGTCGAGTTTATAGATCTAATAGTCGGAGGTATGGTAATTTTTCTCGCTTATGAGGGGTTCGAATTGATAGCAAATGCGGGGAGCGATGTGGAAAATCCTGAAACTCTGAAGAAAGCCTTTTACTCATCTGTCCTCTTCGTAATTGCGATTTACGTTTTAATAGCCATTGTAGCAGTCGGAAATTTGAGCTACGACGAAATAATCTCTTCAAGGGATTACGCTCTTGCGGAGGCTGCAAAACCGTCTCTTGGAAATATCGGTTTTCTCCTTGTTACATTCGCTGCCGTAGTATCTACAAGCTCAGCCATAAATGCCACTCTTTACGGTGCAGCTGGGGTCAGTTACATGGTCGCCAAGTACGGACAGCTTCCCGAAGTCGTTGAAAAACCGATATGGGGGAAAGCCTATGAGGGTTTGGTAGCTATCTCTCTTCTGTCTTTGCTTCTTGCGAACACCGCAAGTTTGGAGGAAATCTCCACCGCCGGCAGCAGCGGTTTTCTTCTGATTTTTTTCTTCGTTAATCTGGCAGCTTTTAAGTTACGTAAAAACCTGAAGATAAGAGCCGAAGTACCGTTGATTGGAGCGGTTGTTAGTTTCGTGGCTTTTCTAATTCTGATATTTAAAATGGTTGAAAAGGACATCGCAAGTGTCTACATCTTTTCCACCATGATAATCGGCTGTTTCTTGCTTGAGTATGCTTACAGACTCGCTACCGGGAGGAGGATGGAGTTATTCGTGGACTCCAATCTTAAAAACAGAATGGTAAACTTGGCTAACTGGGAAAAATGGGTTAAAAAGTTTGCTGATGAACTTGTCAAACTTGTGGAGGATGCGGAGGTTTTTATTGTTGGAAGTCATGCGAGAGGAGAGAGGGAAAAAGCGCACGATGTAGACTTACTGATTTTCACGGAGGAAAGAGATGAGAGCAAATTTGAAAAAGCAAAGAGAAATGCAGGATTGACGAAGGTTCATCCTCTTCACCTCCACGTAGAGAGTAAAAGAAGAAAGGAAATAGCTCTAAGAAGAGCGAAACATTACGTTCAAATCAAACCTTAACTTTTTATTTACTTGACTTCTTCTCACTTCGTGGAACCTCCAGAAGACAGAGAGATGGAGCTCAGAGAGCATCTTGCCGAACTTAGAACGAGAGTAATCCGTTCTCTTGTCTTTCTTCTCATTTTCATGGGCGTCTATTTTTACAAATCAGACGAGCTGATGTATCTGTATTGGAACAACATTCTTCCCGGGAGAGAGATGGTTGCCTACTCGCCGACCGAACCTATCGTAGCCAAAATCGTTTTTTCCTTCTTTCTCGCTTTTATAACGACATATCCCTACATAATGTACGAAATTTACCTGTTTATGAAACCCGGGCTATATGAGCACGAAAGAAAGTTCATGAAGACTTTTATTCCTCTCTCTTACGCTTTCTTTCTCGTTGGAGTTGGAATCGCGTATTTCATTATTCTTCCGAGGTTGTACGGTGCGGTGGCTGTGGAAATGCTTGGGGCGGAGCCTTACCTCTCCATAAAAAAGACTCTCTACAACTCCCTAAAAATTTGCGCTGCTTTAGGCTTGTCCATGCAGCTTCCGGTAATTGCGGCTATTGCTGTGAGGATCGGACTGGTAAGCTCTAAATGGTTGAGGGAGAAAAGGTTAATAATATATTTGGCAGTTCTTATTCTCGCAACGAACATGAGTTTGGACATAACTGGACTGAGCCAAATAATTGTGTTAGCGGTGTTCGTTGTGATGTACGAAATAAGCGTCTTCGTATCGTCCTTGGCTGAGAAGTGATAAAAAATGAGGATCGTTATCGCTGGAGCCGGAGAAGTTGGTTACAACATAGCGAAAGATATCTCGGATGCGCACGAAGTCGTGGTTATAGAATCGGATGAAGAGAAGATTGTAGATCTCGAAAGGCTTAACGTGGAAACGATAATCGGAAATGCTGCGAACGTAGAAATTCTGAAAAAGGCTGAAGTTAAGAAAGCGGACATATTTGTGGCAGTAACGGGAAACGACGAAGTAAACCTTCTTTCCGGTTTAGCCGCTAAAAAGCTTGGGGCGGAGAAGGTAATAGTTAGAGTCGGGAATCCCGAATATGTGGACAGACCTGTGATAAAGAACCATCCTCTTGGCTACGACATTCTCCTCTGCCCTCAACTTGTTTTATCAACTGAAATAGCGAAACTCATAACGATTCCCGGTGCTGTTTACTTCGCTTCAATAGAAGATCTGGAGGTCGTTGAGCTGCAGGTTTCCGAAAACTCCCCGATAGCTGGGAAGAGAATAGCGGAAATAAACATACCAGAGGGAATAATTATTGGGGCGATACACAGGGGGAATGAAATAATAGTCCCGAAAGGGGAAGAGAGAATTTTCCCCGGAGATAGACTTGCTGTGATCGGATGGAGCGGGCAAACCGGAATTGCGAGAAGAATCATGGGAATTCCAGTTGTTAAAAATGTGGTGATCTTCGGAGGGGGAACGGTCGGCAGCTACCTTGCGAGAATGCTCGATAGAAGCAGCTTGAACATAAAGCTGATAGATTCAAACGAGAGGAGATGCGAAGAGCTTTGCTCAATGCTCAGAAGAACGAAGGTGATTTACGGGGATGCGACGGACATCGACCTATTAATCGAAGAAGAAGTCGGTAAGAGTGATGTCGTCGTTGCCGCAACTGATAGCGACGAGAAAAACCTTCTCTCCTCGCTATTAGCCAAAAATCTTGGGGCAAAAAAAGCTATCGCGAGGGTTGAGAAAGGAAAATATGTGGAGCTTTTCGAGAAAGTTGGCGTGGATGTCGCTTTGTCTCCAAGAAAAGTCACCTACCTTGAAGTTATGAGGCAGCTGAGATTGATGAGAGTGGAAACTCTTGGGGATTACGAAGCGAGCATAGCCGTGCTTGAGTACGTAGCATCTAAAAAGCTCGACGGGAAAAAGATAAGGGAAATAAAGTTCCCGGAGAACACGATAGTTGGGGCGATAAAAAGGGACGGAAAAATAATCATACCAAAGGGGGATACAGAGATAAAGCTTGGGGACAGACTATACATTCTCACCTCATGGAAGAACGTTGAAAAGATAGACAAGATGCTATCATGAACAGAAAAGCAGTTTTGAACGTTCTCGGAAGGATTCTTCTTTACTTTTCCCTGGTATTCATAATTCCCATAGCTGTTGCTTTTTATTTCGGAGAGAGCATAGGGCCATTCTTAATTTCTATGGCAACATCGATTTTCCTCGGGTCTCTATTTTACTTTGCTTCAAGAAAAGCTGAAATCGAAATTAGATACAAGGAAGGGTACGCAATAGTTGGGCTGGGATGGTTACTCGTTTCGATGGTAGGAGCAATTCCGTATCTTTTCGTTGGACTCGATTTCTTCGATGCATTTTTCGAAGCCATGTCCGGTTTCACAACAACTGGAGCGACCGTTTTCGATTCCGTGGAAAATCTCCCGAAATCCGTTTTAACTTGGAGGAGCTTAACTCAGTGGCTCGGTGGAATGGGGATAATAGTTCTATTCGTAGCGATACTTCCATCTTTAGCGAAAAGTGGCTACGCTCTGATGCAAGCTGAAGTCCCCGGAATAAAGCTAACAAGGCTGAAACCGAGGCTTAGAGATACTGCTATAGCCCTCTACCTGATCTATTTATTTTTCACCCTGCTTGAAGCTGCCATCTTGAAGTCTCTCGGAGTGAGTTTGTTCGATGCTATAAACCACGCTTTTACAACGTTGTCCACAGGCGGTTTCTCCACCCATACGGAAAGCATCGCTTACTACAACAATCCGGCCATAGAAGCAACGATTTTCGTTTTCATGATCATAGGCGGAACGAACTTCGCTC
>WAQS01000116.1 GCA_015520115.1 Ferroglobus sp. | reverse complement strand
TGCAACGGGAATTCTTCTCGGTGCATCTTTTTTACACCTAATTCCCGAAGCTGTGGAACACGTTGAAGCTAAAGCAGCCATGCTCGTCTTCATCCTCGGATTTTCGTCTTTCTACCTTCTTGAAAGAATCCTAAGGTGGAGGCACTGTCATGAAGATGAATGCGAAATCCACCCAGTGACTTATCTCGCGCTCATAGGTGATAGCGTTCACAACTTTGTCGACGGGATTATAATAGCGGCATCGTACCTTGTAGATTTTAAACTCGGCTTGATATCCACTTTCGCCGTGGCAGCTCACGAACTTCCCCAAGAGCTTGGTGACTTCTCTGTCCTCGTTTTTGGTGGCTTTAGCAAGAAAAAAGCCCTACTTTTTAACTTTCTAACAGCTTTAACAGCAGTTTTCGGTGCGGTTATCGGATTTTTCCTGTTAAGAGAAGATGTAACTAGTTATTTGCTCGCCTTCGCAGCGGGTAATTTCACCTACGTGGCAAGCAGCGATTTAATTCCAGAGCTTCATAAGGTGGCGGAGTTTAAAAGGTCTGCCGCAAGCTTTCTTTTCTTCGTTGTCGGGATATTCGTGATGTACCTTCTCAGTCAAGGACACCCTTAGTGCTTCTAACTCCTTTCCCCTTTTCGGTTGCCATTTTTATCGAGAGGGCTAAAGCTTTAAAAGAAGCTTCTATTTTGTGGTGAGAATTTGTTCCCCTAACTTCAAGGAACACGTTTATTCCGGAGTTTCTGCAGAAGGTATCGAAGAAGTGGACGACGTTTTCTCCTTTAATTCCCGCATCACCGAACTCCCCGTTTAAAACGAAAACGCCTCTGCCACTCAGATCGATTCCGCAGATGGCTACGCTTTCATCCATGGGAACTATCGCATATCCGAATCTTTTCAAACCCTCTTTACTCCCGAGAGCCTCTTTGAACGCTCTCCCGAGAGTTATAGCCACGTCTTCAACCGTGTGGTGCTCGTCGACTTCCAAATCTCCTTTTGCTTTCACAACAAGCCCGATTTCAGCGTGCTTTGCAAAGTTTTCAAGCATGTGATCGAGGAAGGCAATTCCAGTAGAAATCTCGTAATCTTCTCCGAAAAAGTCGACGTAAACTTCTACCTTCGTTTCCTTCGTTTCTCTACTAACTCTTGCTTTCATCACAACTCCTCCAGCTCTAAGAGCTCTTCAAATTTCACCTTGCCGAGGTATAAAGCAGATCCGATGACAACCCCACTTGCCCCTAACTCCTTTATTAGCTTTGCGTCCTCGTAACTGCTCACGCCTCCAGAGACTATCACATCTTTTTTGAGAGAAGCGACAACCTCTTTTATAAACTCCTTCCTCACGCCTTTCATCAACCCCTCAACGTTAACGTCCGTAAGCAAAAAAGAAACTTCGAGATCGTCAAAAAGCTTCGCAACTTCAATTGGAGAGAGTTCAGTTTTAGCTCTCCAGCCGTTAACGACTACTTTATCGTCCCTCGTGTCTATGGAAATGATAACTCTATTCGGATAATCTTTCGCAAGCTTTCTAACGGCTTCCGGCTCCTTCAAAGCGAGAGTACCAACTATGACTCTGCTAACTCCACTCTTTAGGAGTTTTTCTGCAATGTCTATGCTTCTAATTCCCCCTCCAACCTGAATTTCTGCCAATTCAGCTATTTTGAGAATAATGTCTTCGTTCTTCAGCTTACCCTCAAAAGCTCCGTCAAGATCGATCACATGCAAAGCCTTTGCTCCCTTCTCAACCCAAAACTCAGCAACCTTTACCGGATCATCCACGGAAAAAAGAACTTTACTCGGATCACCTTGCTGAAGCTGGACGCATTTTCCGCCTTTTATATCTACCGCCGGGTAAATTCGGAACATTTACCTTCTCTTCTTCTTCCTTCTCCTATCTTTCATGCTGTCGAGCAATTCCTCGAATTCCTCATCACTCACTGGCTTTATGTCTGAGAGCTCCTCTATTTCGCTCCTCCTCCCCATAACCTCTTGAATTTTGAATTAAAGAGTATATAAAACCTGTGCTCAACGTTTTTATACAAGCGAAAACTATTAAATTTATGAGCCACGAAATTAGAGTTCTTGAGTATCTAATGCACGAAAAGTCGAAAATAGAGGATATGTCCAAAAACATGAGGATTCCCGAAGTTATACTCAAAAGTGTTTTAAGAGCCCTCGAAGAAAAGAAGCTTATAAAAGCGGAGGGGGATGTTTTTTCAATAACTGAGGAGGGTAAAAAGTATCTGATCGAGCTAAAGAAGCTATGATAACCGAATACGAGATTAACGGGGAGAAAGTATTCCTGATAAGGGGAATAATCGAGGTAAGGTTTGACAAGAGTAGGTATGAGAAACTCGCTAAGAAGTATCCGAAGGAGTACATTATCTCCTTCAGCGAAGAGAAGAAAGTTCTTCACCACACAACTAAGCGACCGCTCGTTTACGTAAGCAAGGAGAGCGGAATACCTTTGCTCGGACATGCTGCTTTCGGGATAATAGATAGGGGAACGAATTTAATTCAGGTTCGTCCGATAACCGGCTGCAACCTCAACTGCATATTCTGTAGTGTCGATGAGGGAAAGATCAGTAAAACCAAGAAAACGGACTTTATAGTCGATCCGGATTACCTGCTTGAAGAACTTAGGAAGGTTTGCGAGTTTAAAGGGAAAGGAGTGGAGGTGCACATCGACGGACAGGCTGAGCCAATGCTTTATCCCTACATGAAGCAACTTCTTGAAGGTGTTGCGGAGATAAAAGAGGTTTCGGTAGTCTCCATGCAAACTAACGGAACGCTGATAAGTGAAAAGGTCGTGGAGGAGTTTGAGGGAATTCTGGATAGGTTCAACGTGAGCATAAGCGCGCTCGATCAAGAGCTTGCGAACAAAATCTATGGAACGAAATATCCTCTGAAAAAAGTACTTGAAGCTGCGGAGGCAATAGCTAACAGCAAAATAGATCTGCTAATCGCTCCGGTATGGCTTCCGGGAATAAATGACGAGGAAATTCCGAAGATTATAGAGTTCGCTCTTGAAGTCGGAGCCGGTAAGAAGTATCCTCCCCTTGGAATCCAGAAGTACATACCCTACAAGGGAGGGAGGAAGTTGAAGGACGTTATGAGCTTCAAAGAATTCTACGAAAAGCTGAGGAAAATGGAGGAAGAGTACGGAGTAAAGCTTGTTCTGTCTCCCAAGGACTTTGGAATAGAGAAGAGAGCGAGGTATCCTTCACCGATAAAGAGGGGAGATGTGTTCAGGGGAAGAATAATTTGCGAGGGAAGGAGTGAAGGGGAGAAAATAGCTGTTGTTAAGGGGAGGGTCGTAACAGTTTTAACGAACAAAGGTGTTGGCGAGGCGGTTAAGTTCAAAATCGTGAGGGACAAGGATGGAATCTTCCTTGCGGATGAAACATCTTGAGTTCAAAGAAAAGTACAAGGAACTTCTGCTTTCTGGAAAGAAAAAAGCCACAGTTAGAAGCTGGACCAACCTAAAAGCCGGTGATAAAGCTTTAGTTCACTGTGGAGGGAAGATAATAGGTATTGCTAAAATTCTGAGTGTGGAGAAGAAGAAAATTGATGAGTTCACGGAGGAAGATGCGAAATTAGAAGGTTTCAACTCCTTGGAGGACTTTCTGAGAGAAGTGAGGAACTATTACGGGAAAGATGAGCTTTATTTCATAAAATTCGAGTTCGAGCCTTTTGAAAGGGAAATCGAACCCCACGAATACCATTACGAGGGATACGACATCGATAGAATAGTAGATGAAGCGCTTGAGAAGCTTGAGTTGAGTGAAAAAGAGAGAGAAATACTCCTTCTTTATAAAAAGTACGGAAGCATAAGGAAAGTGGCTAAGAAACTCGGAGGGTGGAGGAAGAGGGGAGAAATAAGGAAGGTAATAAGGAAAGCATTTAAGATGTTAAAAAATCAAAAAGTTTAATTGTTTCTTCTCCTTCTTCCTCCATGAACTTGATACTTCTCGGACCTCCGGGAGCCGGAAAGGGGACTCAGGCAAAAATGATCGTCGAAAAATACGGAATTCCTCAGATTGCAACTGGAGACATTCTTCGAGAGGCTGTTGCTAAGGGTACGGAGCTCGGAAGAAAGGCTAAAGAGTACATGGATAGAGGAGAGCTTGTTCCGGATGAGGTAGTCATCGGGATTGTTAAGGAAAGACTGTCCCAGCCGGACTGCGAAAAAGGATTCATTCTCGACGGATTTCCTCGAACCGTGAGGCAGGCTGAGGCTTTGGATGAGATGCTCGACGAAATGGGGAGAAAACTTGATGCGGTGATAAGCATCGAGGTTCCTGAAGAGGAGATTGTCAAGAGGATAGTCTACAGAAGAATATGCAAGCAGTGCGGGGCTGTGTACAACTTAATCTACAACCCGCCGAAAGTTAATGGGAAATGCGACAAATGTGGGGGAGAGCTTTATCAGAGGGATGATGACAAGGAGGATGTCGTTAGGGAGAGGTACAGAGTTTACAAGGAGCAGACGGAACCTCTGAAAGAGTACTACAGGAAGACGGGAATTCTTTACGAGGTTGATGGAACTAAAAGCATAGAAGAAGTTTTCAACGAAATCGACAGCATTCTGCAAAAAATTTCAAAGGGTTAATTCTTCAACACCCTCATCTACTTTTTTTAACCACTCAGCGATTTTTTCGAGAACTTTCTCGTTTCTCCTCAGGAAGTGATCTCCGTTTTTTACTATTAAGAACTTTTTCTTCCCTCTTGCTTTTCTATAAAGCTCTTCGGAGCAGTAGAACGGAACAACATCATCTTTGGTTCCGTGGACGAACATGAGAGGACATCGAAGATTTTCGACGGATTTTATGGGCTCTATTGAGTAAAACTCTTCGAGAAACTGCTTTTTAAAGCTTTCAAAGTCTTTTAATCCCCTCAAAGTGGACTTCAATCTTGCGTTAGCGTAAATTCTCTCCAACCCCTCTTCGCTAAACATTTCCGCCGAACAAGGTGACGCTACAGCTACTATTTTCTCTGCGTTTTCGAAATTTAAAGCTACAGCTCCTCCCATGCTGAAACCCAGTATCGAAACTTTTTCGAAATTTTCTGCAACCTCTTCGAGATCTTCAAGCCATTTTATTAGGCTAAAAGAACCTCTGCTTTTTCCAGTGCCAGTAAAATCGAAAATAACCGAAGGATAACCTCTTGAAGAAAAGAATTTAGCCACATCCAAGTAACTTTTATCCACAACGGAGCCTGGCTCGTAAGGTAAGCCGTGGCAGATGATCAGAGCTTCTTCTACGCTTAACCAGACCTTCTTGTTACTTACGTCTTTTTCTGCAATCATTTCAATCCTACAAGCTTTTCAAGTTCCTCTAAATCTTTCTCAAGTTTTTGTATCTCTTCCCTCTTCTTCCTAACGAGCTCGGAAACTATGTCTTTCAAATCGAGGGTGAGCTTGTAGCTCTTCAGCGGTCTTCCCTTGCCCTTCTTCTTTATCTCTCTATCTTTGACCCATCCCATTTCTTTTAGCTCTTTCATCGCTATGCTAACCTCTGGCTGCCTCAAGTTGGCTGCCCTCTCTATGTCTCTGGAAACAGTCTCTCCAACTTTGGACAGATAGACAAGTACTTTTGCTATGTTCTTATTCAATCCAGCCTCAGTGAGGAGTTCAACCAACCTTTCATCTTTTTCGGTGAACTCCATAATATCCACCGATTACAGTATAGTAAATCGAATATAAATATTTTGCCATTTACAAAATTTGAAAATAGAAAAGGAGTTAACAAATCCAAATATAATGCGGAAAAAATTTAACCTACTCCCATAACTACGTATGATGATCGTGGTTTCGATAGGAGGATCAGTACTATTTTCAGATATAAAAGCTGAAAGAATAGCGGAATACGGGAAAGTGTTTGATGAGCATTCGGGAAAGGTTGCTGTAGTTGTTGGAGGTGGAAAGCTTGCGAGAAAATATATCGATGCTCTGAGGAGTTTGGGTGGAAACGAGGCTCTTTGCGATTACATGGGAATAGAAATAACGAGGATAAATGCTCTGCTTCTCGCTCAGTCGATTAAAAAAGCTCCTAAGGTGATCCCAAGAGACTTTCGTGAGGCTGAGATTCTTTTAAAGAACTACGATGTGGTTGTTATGGGGGGAACTTTTCCCGGACATACGACGGATGCGACAGCAGCTTTGTTAGCCGAGTACGTCAATGCGGAAAAGCTTATGATAGCTACGAATGTTGAGGGAGTGTACTCCGAAGATCCGAGGGTAAATCCCGAAGCCAAGTTGTTTGAAAAGCTATCTCCCGAAGAGCTTGTGGAGATAGTTTATAAAAGCAGAATATCGGCAGGAAGCAAGAGCGTCGTAGATTTGCTTGCGGCTAAGGTAATTGAGAGGAGCAAAATACCGACGTTAATATTCAACGGAACGGTGGAAAATCTAAAGAAAGCGTTGAGAGGAGAGAAAGTTGGAACAGAAATAATTTAAACTTTCCAGTCTTCTTTCTCTTCCGTTTTTCCTTCTTTCTTTTTGCTGTAGACGTAGAGAGAAACTCCAGCGAGAATTAAAACCGCTCCGACAATGAGGAAGGGATTGAATCCTCCTTGCCTCTCTTCTAATTTAACCTCCGATCTTTCGAATTTCACTTCTATGGTTTTCCCTTTTGAGAGGTTTGTGGCTGTGTAGATGTTGTATGTCGAACTTCCGAGAGCGCGAGTTCCCGCAAAACTCAGGTCGTCTGAAATTGCGTTCACATCCGGAGGTAAAAAGAGAACGAGTTGTTTCGTGTCAAGCTCCGAGTTCAACGTCATCTCGTTGGAATCGAGGAGGTAGTAATAAACTGCTCTGATGCTCGCATTTGGTGGGATTACAACGTTCTTGTAAACGACTTTATTGTCAACCACCGAAAAATCTTCGAGTCTTCCAGTAAATTCCAGAATTGAGAGGTTTTTCGCATCTCTGGGAATTGTCTTTTCCAAATCTCCCCTGAAGAATTTCTGGGTGGGGTTATAAATCACGTCGATTTCCACGACTTCTCCCCTTCCTACGATAACGTGTCTGTTTAGGTAGAATAGAGATGAGATGTCGTTCATTTCCTCGAAACTAAGCTCAAGCGTTGTGTCATTAGTTACGTTGACGTTTTTCACGATGCTTAGATTGTTGTATATCGTTATCACGTGATCATTTCCGGGCTTTATCGGGAAAGTTACGGATGAATTTTGGAAGGTTTTGTTGATCGAGAAGTTCTCCCCAAAAATTTGAACGCTTACTGCCCCTCCTTTATAGTTTAGAATGTTTATTGTAAGGTTTTGGGCGTTAGAGACTGATAAGAGCAAGATTAAAGCTAAAGCAAGCGCTATCGCTCTCATTTTTCGAACTCTTCTTCAAGTGTATAAAAATTATTCGCTGTAGAATCTCAACCTTACAACTTCCCCTCCCGGCTGGTAGACAGCCACTATACCAGGCATGGGATTTAAATTCACTTTTTTCTGGAACTCTGTTTGGCTTTGCCAAGTGGAGGAGCAAACGACGAAAATTCCGCGATAAAAGCCGGTGCCGTAAGTGTGAACATGTCCTGAGTGAAGCACATCTGGAACTTCGTCAATCACGAGGTAGTCTTCTTTTTCTGGAGCGATCGGAACTCTCTCCCCGTACATTGGCGAGAGATGTCTCCTTTTCAGAAGTTCAAAGAGAGCCTCCTGAGGCTTGGCGTACTCCAACCTGTTAATCTTCGATATTAAGTCGTCCAAACTCCTTCCGTGGTACATTAGAACTTTAACTCC
>WAQS01000115.1 GCA_015520115.1 Ferroglobus sp. | reverse complement strand
TCTTGGTATCTTTTACGAACTCCTCAATGTAATCAACGCAAGTTCTCTCAGGCATAAACGACATTTGACTCTCACTTTTCCAGTAAGCAGAAACTCCATGACTTTTTCAAACTTTTCTTTTTTAGCCTTTTTTCTATGATCTCGCCTCACCTTTCCTGAGATCTGGCGTATTCCCCGATTTCATTCCCAGTTAAGAAAATTATGTCGTTGTTTGGATCGTAGATTAGCTCGATGAAGTTTAAAGAAATAATAAAAGAGCTTAATTTTTGAGAGAGAAAGAGTTCCGAAGGGTGTAAGAATTCTTGGTATTGCAAGACACATTCAACTCTCTTCGACGAGAAGAACTGCTGAAATCATTTCCATTTTTCAATTTTTTTCAAAACAAGCTTATACACATCCGAGCTGAGGTACGTAACCTTGGACAGATCATCCAAGCCTTTAACTGCTTCTGAGTAAGATATTAAACCCTCTCTCAGACCTTCGATCAATAAAGCCCAAGCTCCCCCTAACTTTGACACCTAAACCTCTTGCAAAACCCTTGCTGCATCATCATCCAGTAGCGCGGTAATACCATTTTTATAAGCATAATAGACTACAACAATTTCCGCTTTGTGCAACCCAGCGACTTCTGCAGCCTTAGCAAATTTATCATCAACGCTAACGTCAATAACCTTGATCCAACATTCTTCTATTGCTTTTTCGACCAATAGCGCATCTGTAAATCCCTTTTCCTTTCCCCTGTCAACGACTTCGTATTTCACTTCCAAAGGGATTACGGTGTCATAAAGCTTGATTAGTTCGAGCAATCCTGCTTTTTCCAAATGAATTAACGGACCGGTATTACTCACCGCTAATCTCTTCGAGCTCACGGGCTAACTCCTCCTCCGTGATGGGGAACGGAACGTTATGCTCCCTGAGCTTTTCCAGCATCTCTCTGTAAGTCAGTCCAGCAATTTCGGCAGCCTTCCAAACGGTAACTTTCCTCTCCCTTACGAGTTCAAGCGCCTCTTTTAGTTTGAATTCCTGAATGCCGATTTTAAGCAGTTCTCTTATCACAGCGGATCTGTCGATACCTTTCTTTTTCACGATCTTCTCGATTTCTTCTGCAATCTCTTTCGTCAATCCTTGCGGAGATCGTTATCATAGCGTATACTAATTATTAAATAGTATACAAACCTCTGTGTCGAGTAAATCCTGAAAAAGAGGAGGGAATCAAAACTATTTTAAGGGAGGAAGTGGAAGGAATGTTTACATCTTCTCAACAACAACTTGATCCTCGTTGACCAGTCGTTGGTTGGCATTTCACTTGAAAAATAGGACGTAAGAGACTTAAACCTTTAGGATAAGCGCCCGGGTCGGGATTTGAACCCGAGGCGCGGGCTCGACAGGCCCGCATGTTAGGCCTGGCTACACCACCCGGGCTGCTGGAAAGCTTTAAAACATATGTGTTTTTAAGGGTTGTGGTTAGAGGGAGTGCAGATTTTCTACTACAGCTTCTGCGAACTCTCTTGTCCCAACGAGCTTTCCGCCCACATGCCGGTGGATGTCGTAGGTGACTATCCCTTGAGATATTGTCATTTCAAGGGCTTTTTTAATGAGCTCGGAAGCCTTCTTCCAGCCGATGTATTCGAACATTAATGCTCCGCTCAAAATTTCAGCTGTCGGATTCGCTTTGTTCTGTCCTGCATATTTCGGAGCTGAGCCGTGAACAGGCTCAAATACTCCCATTCCGTCTCCTATGTTGCTTCCCGGAGCTATTCCGAGTCCTCCAACTAAAGCTGCTGCAGCGTCGCTCATGTAGTCGCCGTTCAGATTTGGCATAGCAAGTACGTCATACTCTGCCGTCCTCGTAAGAATCTGCTGGAACATGTTGTCTGCTATTCTGTCATTTATCAGAATCTTCCCTTTCGGCAGTTCTCCGTTGTAGTTGTTCCATAGTTCTTCTTCTGTAATAACTCTATCCCCGAACTCCTCTTTAGCCACCTCGTATCCCCAGTCCCTAAAAGCTCCTTCGGTGTACTTCATTATGTTCCCTTTGTGAACGAGGGTAACGCTCCTTCTGTTGTTTTCAATCGCATATTTTATAGCCAACCTCACGAGCCTCTTCGTGGCGAACTCGCTTATCGGCTTCAAGCCAATGCCCGAATCCTCTCTTATGTGAATGCCGAATTCCTCAGCCAAAAACTTTATCACTTTTTTCGCCTCTTCACTTCCTTTGGGCCACTCTATTCCCGCGTAAACGTCTTCCGTGTTCTCTCTGAATATCACTAAGTCTACGACTTCCGGATTTTTCAGCGGACTTGGAACACCTTTGATGTAAAACACCGGCCTTACATTCGCGTAGAGATCCAAAGTCTGCCTTATCGTAACGTTCAGACTTCTATAGCCACCTCCAACCGGAGTTGTTAGAGGACCTTTTAAAGCGACTCTGAATTCCCTTATCGCATTTAGTGTGTCTTCCGGCAGATGAGTCCCGTAAAGCTTGTAAGCATCTTCCCCGGCGTAAACTTTAAACCACACGACTTCTTTTCCAATTTTCTCCGCAGCAGCATCTAAAACTTTTAACGCAGCCGGAACGACGTCTTTTCCAATCCCGTCTCCTTCGAAGTAGGGTATTATCGGATTATCGGGAACTATGAGCTTTCCATCTTTATACTCTATTCTTTCCCCCTCCTCTGGCGGCTTTACCTTTTCGTATTTCATGCTCCGGCAAACTGCCCCAAGAATTAAAAAGGTTGCGAGTTTCCTTGATAAAAGTTTTAAATTCAACAATTTCCACTTTCAAAAGATGGACTACAGGACAGCGTGCATAGAAATAGCTAAGGAAATTCTGAGAAGGGGAGTGGAGGATAAAAAGGTAGTCGGTAGAATAAAGAGGGAATTTGCGAAGAAATTTAAACTCGATAAGTTCCCGAGTGATGCGGACATCTTAAAATTCGCTGAGAATTTGGAAGGTTACGAAAAGCTTAGGAGAATTCTGAAAGTCAAGCCGATCAGAACTCTGAGCGGAGTGGCTGTGGTTAGTGTCATGAGTTCTCCAGCCAAATGTCCCCACGGCAAATGCGTTCCTTGCCCGGGAGGAGTAGAATTCAACACTCCTCAAAGCTACATCGGATTGGAACCAGCAGCTCAGAGAGGAAAGCAATTCAACTACGATCCCTTCAAACAGGTTTCTGCAAGGCTTGGGGAATTGAAAGCTATCGGACATGCGGTAGATAAAGTTGAGGTAATTGTCATGGGAGGAACTTTCATAGCGAGAGATAAGGAATACAGAGATAAATTCATCCTCGGAATATACAGAGCTTTGAACAGTTTCGAAGCAGAATTGGATCTCTCTAAGACGGTTGAAGAAGCTAAACTCAAAAACGAGAGAGCCAAGGCGAGATGCGTCGGAATGACCTTTGAAACCCGCCCGGATTATTCCAAAGAGGAGCACATAATCGAGATGCTAAAATACGGTGGAACGAAGGTTGAACTCGGGGTTCAAAGCGTTTACGATGACGTTCTTGAGAAGATAAACAGAGGGCACGGAGTGAAGGAGGTTGTGGAGGCGACGAAGCTTTTGAGGGATTCCGCTTTCAAAGTTGGGTATCACATAATGCCGGGGTTGCCGGGGAGCAGTTTCGAGAGAGATTTAAAGATGTTCAAGATTCTGTTCGAAGACGAGAGGTTCAAGCCGGATTACCTAAAGATATATCCGACCATAGTCGTTAGAGGGACCAAGCTTTACGAGATGTACGAAAGGGGTGAATACGAGCCCTACACGACCGAAGAGGTTGTTGAGCTGATTGCAAGAGCTAAGAGGTACATTCCCGAATTCGTGAGGATACAGAGAATTCAGCGTGACATTCCGGTCAACGCTGCTATAGGAATAGATAAAGGGAACATAAGACAGCTCGTCCACGAGAGGTTGAAAG
>WAQS01000114.1 GCA_015520115.1 Ferroglobus sp. | reverse complement strand
TTTTCGTAGAGATCGTGAATTTCGCAAGCTTTATCTTGTCCAAAAAATTCATGCCGGGATATCTTAAAATCTCAACCGGTGTGCTCAGAGAATAGATCTTCCCCTCATACTCCTGCCCTACTTTGACGACTTTCCATTCAAGTTTTGAGTGAAGATTCAATTCCTTCAAAATTTCAAGGAGGTATTCATCCCACCTAAAACAGTGGTGGTAGAACTTTTCTATGCAGTAGGAGTTGCAGAGAGAGGAGAGCAATCCGCCCACCTCGTTCTTTTCGAAGACTGTTACTTTCGCATATTCCGATAATATTCTTGCAGCGTTAAGTCCACTCAAACCAGCTCCGATGACAGCGATCTTCATTTAACCATCACCCTGAATATCGTCGGTGCTATTAGTCCTGTCAAGAGCGTGAAAAAGATAACGTTAGCTGCTTCGAAACTCGTAATTATTCCAGCACTCCTTGCGATCTCTGCCCCAGCTACCGTCAGGCTCAGCTTCGAAACCTGAATGGTTCCCATTTTTATGGCATCTTTAACCTCGAATTTTTTGAAGAAGACAAAGGACGGTAAGAGCTTTGCTGCAAAAGCCGCTATCGTAAGGTGGATCACGAAAATCAAGTTAACACCGCTCAGAGATCTGTAAAGCTCCGCTCCAGCTTTGAGGAAAAATATCGGTATAAAAACGCCGTAGCCAACCGCTTCAAGCTTCCCGCCCAAGCTTCCGGAGCCCCTCAAAACAGCTGAAACAAGAACTCCCGCGAGAAAAGCTCCAAGAATTGCTTCCGATCCTAAGAGAGTTGCGACTCCAGAGAAGAATATCATCAGAGCAAAAGCACCCCTAACTCCAACCTCCATCGGATCTTCGTAAAGCCTTTTAAAGAAATTCGGAAACCTCCAGATGAGTCTTTCGCCAAGAAAGTACGAGAGAAGGAAAAGAAGAATTATCCCGAAGGAAAGGAAGAATTCCATGGAAACACTTTCGTACTTTTCGTAAATCACTATGATGGACAGGAGAGTCATGGTGAGAAAATCCGTGAGGAAAGTAGTTACGAGAATGCTCTGTCCAAAATCGGTTCCGGCAAGTCTTTTTTCCCTCAAAACAGGAACAACAAGTCCAAGAGATACGTTTGTCAGGAATATCGCATAAATGATGTGAACTTTTAGCATTATCACCGCCGTGAAAGAGATCAGAAAACTCAGGAGAATGTAGAGTAGAGAGATAAAAACTATGTCCTTCCTTTTTTCGAGAATTGAAAAGTTAATCTCAAGCCCAGAAAGAAACATGAGGAATATCAAACCCAAAAGGGCAAAGAACTCGAACCAAGAGAGGCTGAAAATGTTGTAGAGAGAAGCTAACATCATGCCGAAAACTATTTCGAGGATTACTGCCGGAATTCTGATTCTTTCGGCGATAAACGGAGATAGGAAAGCTATTCCCGAAATCAAAAAAATCGCTATTAAATCTTTCATTCAATCACCATCACAGAGGAGTTCGTTTTAGTTATAACTTTCCAGAGGACGTTTTCGCTCAGGTTTCCGACATCGTTTTTTGCAGAAAGAATCACAAGGTCGTACTCTTTTTTCACTTCACTTATGACCTCCACCAGAGGGTTGTGAGAAGCTAAGGAAGTTTTCATTTTCGGGCTTTCCATTATCGAAGATGCGGCTTTCAACTGCTCCTGATTGAGAAAGAGAACTGTCGTTTCCCCGAAAAAGTTCGAAATCGCCGAAGCGTAATTCAGGAGTTTCTCTGGCTTACTTGTGTTCACGATAACAAGAGCGTTTTTGTAATCTTCCTTTCCTTTAGCCAGAAGAACTGGGAATTTTTCAAGGAACACAAGTTCCTTTCTGCTCTTGGGAACGTTCGTTATCATCAGATCCACCTTCCCCTCGAAAGCTTTTAGCAGTTCAATAGCTTCGTTGAGGCTCATATCCTCGATCTCGTCGGTGGCTAAGGAACACATTATCGATCCTTGGGACTTGTAGAGATAAATCAGCTCGGCATCGAACCTTTCAGCGAACATTCTTGCTTCTCTGAAAACTTTGTCCTTTTGCTTTGAATCCGTAACGACCACAAGCACCTCTTCAAAGGGCTTTTTAGTCGCTTTTATCTCCTCTCCACAGATAATCCCGAGCCTATCTCCCTCTTCAAGCTTGAAATCGGGATTTGGTTTGTAGGCTAAACCACCTCTGAAAACGACAACCACTGTGCAACCTTCCCCTACGTTTATCTCCGAAAGTCTCTTTCCGGCAAAGTTTCTCTTAGAAACGACTATCTCAAAGTACCTTTTCCTACCTTCTGAAAGCTCATACATGATTTCAGCAGCGACTATCTTATCGCAGGCGATGGCTTTTATCTTAGCCTTCGCATATTCTTCTATCCTGCTCCCATCCTCCACTCTTGCCACAATTTCCTCTACTCCGAGTTTTCTTGCTATTTCCGCTATCTGCAAGTTTGCCTCATCATCGTTTGTTGCTAATATTACTTTCGCTCCCTTTAACTGAAGCTTACTCATAAAATTCTCGTCCCTCGCATCACCGAGCAAGGCTTTGTAACCTTGCTTGATCAGTTCTTCGTAGGTTTTCTCGTCTTTTTCAACGATAATGTAATCTTCCTTCAACGAATCCGCTATGCTCCTCCCTATACTTCCTCCTCCAACTATGACGTACTTCATGTTGTATATTCCGAATTTATTCTAACGTACTCGTAGCCGAGATCGCAGCCAAAAGCACATCCTTTCCCGTTTCCTTTGTGTAGATCTATCAGAACTTCTATTTCTTCCGCCGATAGTATTTTTCTTGCCGCAGCCTCATCCATCACAACCTCTCCCCTCTCCACAACTTTAACCTCCCCAAGTTTGCTTTTGAAAGCTATGCTGATTCTTTCATCCACATCTATTCCAGAATAGCCCAAAGCGGCGACAATTCTCCCGAAGTTCGGATCTTCTCCGAAAAACGCTGTCTTAACGAGTAAAGAGCTTGCTATTGTTTTTGCAGCTTTAAAAGCCTCTTTGTTATTCCTCGCCCCGGTTACTTTAATCAAAAGGAGCTTTTTTGCGCCCTCTCCATCCCTAACTATCTGCTTCGCAAGCTCCCCGCAAACTCTTTCCAGCATCCCCTCAAAAGACCTTTCCGAGACCTTTTTCTCTCTGGTTGTCACAAGAAAAACTGTGTCGTTAGTTGAGGTATCTCCGTCAACAACAGCCTGATTGAAAGTTCTGTCCACCACCCTCCTCAAAATTCTCTTCGAAACTCTCGGTTGAAGGTCCGCATCGGATACTATGAAAGCGAGCATCGTAGCCATGTTTGGGGAGATCATTCCAGCACCCTTCGCAACTCCAGCAATTTTGACTTCGTTCTCCCAGTAAGCCATTTTCGGAAATCGGTCGGTTGTCATTATCGCCTTCGCAAACGAAAGAGAAGAGTTCTCATCGTTTCCGAGTTTGTTAAAAACGTCTTCGCCCATTCTTATAATTTCCTCTATTTCGAGCTGCTTTCCAATGACTCCAGTCGAAGCGACAGCAACCTTGCTAACTTCGCAGTTCAGCTTTGAAGCAAGGAATTCCGCCATCATTTTAGCTCTCCTCACACCTTCCTCTCCGGTAAAAGCGTTAGCGTTTCCGCTGTTTACGATTATCCCCCTAACATCTTCCGAGAGATTTTGAAGGTTAAACTTAATTGGAGCCGCTTTTATTTTATTTTTCGTGTAAACAGCAGCTATCTTACCCTCGCAAACGATTATTCCTACTCCGATTTTGCCTCTCTTCTCTCCCCCGCAAAAGACGCCATCGATCATGTGAAGCATAAACCGAGTTCTTCGGAGAGTATATATACTCTGTTCTTCAGCGAATATCGATGACAGAACTAACGCTGAGAGATGTAGCGGAAATACTTGTGGCTGTAAGAATGAAACTCATTAAAGTCATCGGCATAATCGCGGTAGTCTGGGCTTTATCTTACGTTTTCATAGCGGATCACGTCATAGAAAAAGTTGAAGAGGATTTGCTCCCAGAGGGGGCTAAACTGATCACTCAAGCTCCCCTTGAGCTTCTTATGCTGAAGATAAAAGTCTCCCTGATATTCGGTTTTCTCGCGGCGCTGCCATACATAATTTACATCACCTACAAGACCCTGAAGGAAAGAACGGAGCTTTTGAAGGATTTCGAAATCTCCAAAAGTAAGGCGATATTGTATGCTATAGTTGCCGCAATTTTGTTCGTCATGGGAGTGGCTTACGGCTATATCGTCATGCTTCCCCTCTTTCTAAAGTTTCTCTACTCCATCGCCCAATCTCAGGGAGTTTTGGCTCTCTACTCCATAGCCGAGTTCATAAATTTCGTAGTTTTGATGTTAGCGGTTTTCGGAGTGACTTTCGAAATGCCCTTAATCATGCATTTCCTCGTGAAGAATGGTATTGTGGATCTTTCCACGTTTAAATACTACAGAAGACACTTTTACGTAGTTTTTTTCGTTATTGGTGCCGTCATAACTCCACCCGACGTTTTCACCCAGTTGATGGTAGCTTTACCCATGATTCTGTTCTTTGAGGTAAGCTTGGCTGTTGTCAGCGTTACAACTTAATCTAGTAAAGGGAGGGCAAAATTTAATAAACTCGAAATATTTCTATTTTCGAGGGCTCGTAGCTCAGCGGCAGAGCGCCGCCTTCGCAAGGCGGAGGCCCCGGGTTCAAATCCCGGCGAGTCCATTCAAAATCCTTTTCTAATCCAGCTTCAAATAAAACAATGTATTCTCTAAGCTTCATTTCCACGAAGGCGGACAGATTGGAGATTATTTGCTTCGCTTTCTCAAGAACTTTTTTATCGATGTACAAATGCAAAAATGTTTTGTCGGATTTCTTCTGAGGAATGTTTATTCATCAATTGCTAAGGAGATTTCGAGATCGAAAACTATGCACTCCTCACCTTCAATCCACATCTTAAGCCTGTAATTCCCATAAATATTGTCGTAACCTTCGAGTTTGACTAAATCCCTTCTGCCAGTTTTCCTCGAAGATTTTCAATTTGGCGAGAATTTTAACTTGATCTTTTTTGGGAAGCTTACTCAGTTTCTTTAGAGAGCTCCTTTCGAACTTCAGCTTCATCTATCCCAAGCTCCTTCAGAGCTTCGTCGAAAGAGAGTAGTTCGAGCTCTCCTCTATTTTTTCTGAGAAACTCTTCGATTTCGATTATGTCCTGCTTCGTGAGAAGCTGGGATTCGAGGTATTTCACTCTCCTCTTGAGCTGCTCAAGTTCTTCCGCAAGCTGTTCGAGTTGATTTTTGCCATGGGAGTAAGTTGGTTTGAGAGGTGATAAAGTTGGCGGAAGAACTTTCGTTCCGAACCCGATAATTTTCAAGTTCTCTCCTAACGCTGCACTTTAAATCTC
>WAQS01000113.1 GCA_015520115.1 Ferroglobus sp. | reverse complement strand
CTGTGGACAAACTAATTTCCATAGCGAAGGATTTCGGTGAGGAGGTAGAGGAAAAGGACGTCAGAATTCTGTACTTCAACTCTTACGTTGTCGTAAAGGGTGGAATAAGGAGAGGAAAAATAGCTGACGTTATCGTCCAGATAGATCCGGGAATAAGGGAGGAGTTTTCTTGAAGACCGGAATAGTCTTTCACGAGAAGTATTTGAAGCACGAACAAACACCGACGCACCCAGAAAGGAAGGAAAGGTTAGCTTACACGATCGACCAGCTAACGGAAGAGGGAATTTTCGAAGATGAGAGAATCGTGCTCATTAATCCAGAGCCGGCGAAGGAGGAGGACGTCTTAAGAGTGCACACGAAAGAGTACATAGAGTTTCTGAAAAGGGCAAGCAAAACCGGAGGATTCATAGATTTCGACACAAACGTGCCAGTAGGACTGTACGAAATAGCAATGCTTGCAGCCGGAGGAGCCATAACTGCTGCAAAGTGGGTTGTCGAAGGGAAAGTTAGAAACGCTTTCGCCATGGTTCGCCCTCCGGGGCATCATGCAAAACCCTACACTGGCGCAGGTTTCTGCTATATAAACAACATGGCTGTGATGGTGGAGTGGTTGAAGAAAAGAGGTTTCAAAAGAATTTTGATACTGGATTGGGACGCCCATCACGGAGATGGGACGCAGGAGATTTTTTACGAAGACGACAGCGTTCTCTTCATTTCAACGCATCAAATGCCCCTTTATCCCGGCACAGGCTACCCCCACGAAGTTGGGAGAGGGAAGGGAGAAGGGTACACGATAAACATCCCCCTTCCACCCGGAACTTCAGACGAAAGCTACCTCTACGTTTTTGAAAAGGTAATCGAGCCAGTTGCCGAAGAGTTCGAACCCGAATTTATAGCAATCTCCGCCGGACAGGACAACCACTTTACCGATCCGCTCACGGGTTTAGCTTTAACTGCCAGAGGTTACGCCGAGATGATGAAAAGAGCCGTCAATCTCGCTGAAAAGCTCTGTAAAGGGAGACTCGTCGCAGTTTTAGAAGGTGGCTACAGCGTTGAAAGCGCTTTACCGTACACGAATCTTGGAATTATCGCTGCTCTCGCCGGAATGGACATCTCAAATATAAGGGAACCAGCCAAAATTCTTTCGGAGCTCAGATGGAGAAAAAGAGATTACGCAAGCCAGAAAGTTAGAGATACCGTAGCTGAAGTTAGGAGCATCCACTCCAAATACTGGAGCTGTTTTAGGTGAACAATACTTATCAATACAAACAGACATAAAGGTTATTATATGTACTCTTAGCAAAATAGTTAAATACAATGATTTTTTTATCCAAACCCGATGACGACCGAAGTGGAGTTTAAAGCCGAAAACTGCATTGGGTGTGGGCTTTGCGAGAGAGTTTGCCCCAAAGGATCGATTACCGTAACTGCCGATGGAAATTTTAACGTAATTATTGACGATACTTGTGTTAATTGCGGTATTTGTGCAGTTTACTGTCAATACGGAGCTTTAAGCATAGATGCCCCCTTCACAAGACTTCTTGAAAAAGTTCACTACTCGAAGATAGACGTTGAAGGATGCGTTTACTGTGGAGTTTGCGCTCAAAATTGCCCGAGAGATGCGATAACCGTCAAAAAAGTTTTGGACAAAGATAAAATTAGGCACGGATATATAAAGATATACGAAGGCTGCATCGAATGCAGAAACTGCGTCATGTTCTGCCCCGTCGACGCGATTAGAATAGAAAGGGGTTCTCCAGCAATTAACGAAGATAAATGCATATACTGCGAAATTTGCGAATACGTCTGTCCGAAGAACGTTATAGAGATTCACTGCGATTCTTGTAAAATGCAGAGGGATTACGCCATAACTGGAGAAATAAAAATTAGCGAGGCTTGTTCAACCTGCGGAATTTGTAGAGAAGTTTGCAGTTTCGAGGCGATAAGGGAGAACAAGCTTTTCACGGGCATACAGATATACAAACAGGAGAACTGCTTCGGAAGAGACTGCCAGATATGTAGAGAGGTTTGCCCGAACAATGCGATAGAATACAAATACGATGGAGGGAAGATAGTCGTTTTCAACGAAAGGTGCAATTTCTGCGGAGCATGCGAGAGATTCTGCCCGGGGAACGCTATAGAGATCAAGAGGGAGGTCGTCGGGGAATACGAGGACATACATCTCCCGCCAGAGAGGAGGTATTACAAGGAGAAAGAGCACATAGTCGAAGTCAGCGAAGCGTGCATCTCATGCGGAATATGCGAGTCCCTTTGTAAAATTGCTTCAGACAACGCCTTCTCAATTAACAGAGGAGAACTCACACCAGAGAAGTGCACCTCCTGCGGAGTCTGCCAAGCAAATTGCCCAATGGAGGCAATAAGGATAATAGAAAAAGCCGCTTAAGGGAGAATAATTTCTCTACTTATTTTTTCTTTCGCTTCCTCCAGTTTCCTTGTTATTACGATTACTCCAAGAAATTCCCCATCAGGTTTTCTCACCGCCCTGTAAAATTTTTCGAACCTCTCCCCTTCCACTTCCACAACCCTTCTAAATTCGCTTCTTTCACCCCTCGCAAGTTCCGCAAAGATCTGCTTAACGAACTTTGACGTTAGCGGAGGATGAACGTCTTCAATCCTCTCTCCGATCAAGTCGCCCCCTATAACCCTTCCTCCGGCATAAGCAAAGATAATTCTTCCGTTTCTATCAACAAAAGCCACAGAATTCCACGAAGTATGGATT
>WAQS01000112.1 GCA_015520115.1 Ferroglobus sp. | reverse complement strand
GACCAACGTGGACTCAAATTACGTCAGTCTGGCTAAGAAGGCCATGAGGATGAGTATCTCAACGATTCTCGCTGCTCAGCTTTCCCTCGAAGTAATTCAGGACATACTCTTCGGAACTCCAACTCCGCATGAAGCCTACGTAGATCTGGGTATTATCGATCCCGATTACGTGAATATCGTTGTGAACGGGCACGAGCCTTTTGTTGGAATGGTTCTCATAAAGCTTGCGGAGAGGGAGGATGTTCAGAAGAAAGCGATTGAAGCCGGAGCTAAGGGGTTGAGAATAGTTGGCTCGATAGAAACCGGTCAGGAAATTCTCCAGAGAGTAGAATCTCCAGTTTTCGTTGGTCTAACAGGAAACTGGATTACGCAGGAATTCTTACTTGCCACCGGGGCAGTGGACGTGTTTGCTGCAGATATGAACTGCACAGTGCCGAGAATAGTGGATTATCAGGAGAAGTTTAAGTTCAAAATAGTCCCGGTTAGCAAGCTGATCAGACTCGAAGGAGTTGACGACGGACTCGATTACGAGCCGGAAAGGGTTGAGGAAATTGCAAAGAAAATTATCGACTTGGCTATAGAGAACTTCAAGGAGAGAAGAAAGAGCGTCGAACCGAGAGTTCCAAAGAGAAAGCAAAAAGTTCTCGTGGGCTTTTCAATTGAAGCCATTCTCAAGGCATTGGACAACGACCTCGGAAAGCTTGTGGAGGCTATAAAAAGCGGAGCAATCAAAGGAGTTGTCGCTTTGGTCAGCTGCTCAACATTGAAAAATGGAAGACAAGATGAAAACACCGTCACAGTAGCCAGAGAGTTGATTAAGAGGGACATACTCGTGCTTTCAATGGGTTGCGGAAATGCTGCCTTGCAAGTAGCTGGATTAACGAGCTTGGAAGCTGTCAGAGAAGCTGGTGAAGGACTCAGAAAAGTTTGCGAGACTCTCAACATTCCTCCAGTCCTCAGCTTTGGCACGTGCACAGACACCGGAAGGCTCGCTTACCTCGTTAGGGTTTTGGCGGACTACTTGGGAGTAGATGTTCCTCAGCTTCCGATAGCGGCTACAGCTCCTGAATATATGGAGCAGAAGGCTACAATCGACGCCATCTTTGCCATAGCCTACGGTGTGACGACGCACGTTTCTCCGGTTCCACCGGTAACCGGAAGCGAGGATGTTGTCAAACTTCTCACGGAGGATGTTGAAAAACTAACCGGCGGAAAGGTCATTGTGGAAGAAGATCCAATAAAAGCCGCTGAAAAGATATACGAAGCGATAATGGAGAAAAGAAGGGAACTCGGGCTTGAGGTTGAAGTTAAAGCAAGGAAGTAATTTTTAAATTTTTTATTTATTCGACGGTAACGCTCTTAGCCAAGTTTCTTGGCTTATCTATCTCGCATCCTCTCTCTTTTGCGGTGTAATAAGCTAATAGCTGCAGAGCAACTGAATGTGTGATAGCAGAAAATATTGGATTCGTTTTCGGAACCCTTATAACAAAATCCACGTACTTCGAAACTTCTTCGTCATCCTCATCCGCGACGGCAACGACGATCGAATCCCTCGCCTTCACTTCCTTTATATTGTTCAGCATTATTTCGTAGGTGTGATCTCTAACCAAACTCGCCACGACCGGTGTTTTCTCCCCAAGCAAAGCGAAGGGACCGTGTTTAAGCTCTCCAGCCGGGTAACCTTCAGCGTGGATGTATGAGATCTCTTTCATTTTTAAGGCTCCTTCCAGCGCTATGGGGTATCCGATTCCTCTCCCTATGTACATAAGATTCTCATACTTTGCCAAAAGCTTTGAAACTCTTTCGATTTCCTCCTTATCATCGAGAATTCTCTTTACAACCTCTGGAAGAAGTTTTATCTCCTTGAGAAGCTCCATTTTTTCCGTTCTTGGTATGTGGGAGAGCTTTAAAGCTATCAAGTACAGGACGATTAGCTGGGCAATAAAGGATTTCGTAGCAGCGACACTTATCTCCGGACCTGCTCGCGTGTAAAGTACGAAATCGGCAATTCTTGTTGCTGTACTCCCAAGAACGTTCGTTATCGTCAGAACTTTAGCCCCTTTCTTTTTCGCTATTCTCATAGCCTCAAGCGTATCTGCTGTCTCTCCGGACTGTGTTATGCTGATAACGAGCGTTCTCCCGGTTGGGGGTTGGTGCAATGGGAAAAAAGCCCTGCCAACTTAACACCTTAAGTGTGATATAAACAGCTTACAAAACAGGTTCCAGTTT
>WAQS01000111.1 GCA_015520115.1 Ferroglobus sp. | reverse complement strand
CTTGTGATGGGAGGGATAGAATACGAGTACGAAGACTATGTTATGGCTTTTGAAAGTGGCGGCGTGTGGTTAAAGTCTTTCGGAAAGACCACCATAATCTCACCCCCGAGAATATTTATTTACAAGAAAACTGTTAATAACGAGACAATAGTATTCGTTGCAGTTACATCTTTGACTGGAAATGGCTCTGCTGGTGGTGAGGGGCTTGTGAACATTAATTTTGCTCTATCCTCAGCAAGCATCAACTTATTCAATGAAAGCGGTTACGTGGAATTACGAATTAATTCGAGATACGCAGACGGATGGAAGAAATATTTTGATGAATTAAGAGGCTATGTAAATAACACAGTACTCCAAACGAATCTTACGGGCAATAATCTAAACGTTTCAATATATTTCGATGAATTAGTTTTAGCTAGGTACAACATTACAGCAAAAATTTGGTGAATCAAAATATTTATATCTGAGAAGCATCTCATTTTTGAGAAGATGATAGAAACGTTGAAGCAGCTTGCGCTAATGAACGCGACGAAGAAAGCCGTGAAAATTTGCTCGAAAGACCTCGCTGAGAAAATTAACCAAAGCATTCAGACGGCAGCGAGAAAACTGAAAGAGCTTGAGGAAATGGGATACATAGAGAGAATTATTCAGAAAGATGGGCAGTACGTGGTAATAACGGAAAAGGGTAGAGAACTTCTCTACAAGGAGTACCTCGACTACAAGAAGATTTTCGAGGATATGGGGAAGGTTGTTATCAGAGGCAGAGTTATCAGCGGTCTCGGGGAGGGGAAGTACTACGTCTCCCTTGAAGGATACAGAAAGCAGTTCATCGAAAAACTCGGCTTCGATCCTTTTCCGGGAACGCTTAACCTGAAACTTTCGAAAGATCAGGTTATTCTCAGAGCGAGGATGGATGAGGAGGAAGGAATCCTGATAGAAGGTTTCAAAACCGAAGATAGAACTTTTGGAAACGTGAAAGCGTTCAGATGCTCGGTAAATGGTGTTAAAGGAGCGGTGATAATTCCCGAGAGGACCCACTACTCCAAGGATGTTTTGGAGATTATAGCTCCGGTGAACTTGAGAGAGAAGCTTGGACTGAAGGATGGTGACGAAGTTGAGGTGGAGGTGGAAATATGATCGAAGAAGCCGTGAAGAGCTTCAGAAAAGGTAAGCCCGTTTTGATTTACGATTACGACGACAGAGAGGGTGAGACGGACATAGCCATCCCAGCCTTAAATGTGAAGCCGAAAGATGTGGCTATGATGAGAATAGACGGCGGAGGATTAATCTGCGTGGCGATAAGCTACGAAGCTGCTGAGAAGCTTGGATTACCCTTCATGCACGAAATTCTTGAAGCCGCGTCTTCAAAATTCGCAAGTTTGAAAGGTTTCGCGAAAAAAGTACCCTACGACTCTCGCTCATCTTTCAGCCTTTGGGTAAATCACGTTGACACATATACCGGAATAACAGACTTGGACAGAAGTTTGACGATAAGGAAGATTGGCGAAGCTGTTGAAAGAGTTTTAAGGGGAGAAAAATTCGACTTCGCAAAGGAATTTAGGAGTCCGGGACACGTTGCTTTGTTGAAAGCAGCCGAGAGGCTTATTGAAGAAAGAAGAGGTCAGACGGAGTTGAGCGTAGCTCTTGCGAAATTGGCTGGGATTACTCCGGCTGTAGCTATTTGCGAAATGCTTGATGAAGAAACCGGAAAAGCTTTGCCGAAGGAAAAAGCTATGGAATATGCGGAAGAAAACGGGATTCCTTTTGTTGAAGGAAAAGAACTGGAAAATTACTTAAAAGAGTTAAACCTTGCCCTTAAGTAGCTCTGCACCTTTTTCAACCACTATTCTTGTAGGAGTCGGAAGTTTTTGACTAGCTCTTCTTAATGCTTCCTTTGCCGCTTCAAAAAACTCTGGTTTCGTCCATATGCTCATTATCTTCGTTCCTGGTTCAACTTGTGCTGCTAAACCGACTGGTTTGCCGAAAGCTTTTCTCATTCCTTGGGAAATTCTGTCAGCTCCGGCTCCGACAGCCATCTTGTGCTCTCTCAAAACGTGATGCGGATAAATTCTCACTTTCAGATAGTAGTTGCTGCTTCCGGCTTTCTTCGTTATGTACTTGTTCGCGGCAACTCTCGCAGCCTCCAGAGCCATGTCTCTTATTTGCACAGCCTCTTCAGCTACAAGGGTGACCATGACGGGGAATGAAGCTGTTCTATTACCCATATCGAACTGCCTAATTCTTGGTCCAGGAACACCGTCGATGTACTCCTTTCTTGTGTAGGGTCTTTCGAGTCTCCTCCACATTCTCGCTGGTTTTCTCGCCATAGCAGAAAGTTTGCGGAGTTGTATTTAAAGTTATCTTATGAGCTTCAAAGCCTCTGAGAAGGTGTACTTTTCGGGGAAGATTGCGTTTACACCAAACTTTTTCAGCTCCTCCCAGCTGGGTTTTCCCAAAGCCACCGTTTTAATTTCGTTGAGCCTTTTCACGACTTCATCATAAACTCCACAAGCTTTGGCGTTTTCGAAAAAGCTTCTGACTATCAGTCTGCTTGAGAAAATTACGGCATCAACTTCCTTCTCAACTATCCTCCTGACGATACTTTTCTGCTCTTCTCCAACAATCGGCTTTATTTCGTAGAGGACGTACTCCTTTAAATCGCAAATCTCCGAAAGCTTTAGCAGAATCTCATCTCCCTTATCGCTTCTCAGCAAGTTTACCTTTTTTTCTTTAAGCAACTCTTCAAAGTCCTCGTAAAGCGTCTTAGAATCGTATCTGGAGGGGAGTACGGGATTGTACTCCTCAAGTATTTTTGCAGTCTTCTCTCCGATTGCGATAACCTTTCCTCTAATGAGATTCCTTTTTACGGCAATTTTTGCGGCGGTTTTGCTCGTTATAATCGTGTAGTCAGCATCTCTAACATCGTTAATTTCCCTCTCCACTATTTCGACCATTGGCACGTGAATTGGGGTAAAGCCGAATTTTTTTACTTCTTCGATTACATC
>WAQS01000110.1 GCA_015520115.1 Ferroglobus sp. | reverse complement strand
CCAAGGTGAAGCCGTATCTTATAAGGAAAGTTGAGAATTACGAAAAACCAGCCGAGTTAATCCAAACCCCCAAGCAACTGGATGAATACTACCAGTTCGCTCTCTGCATAAAGTGCGGAGCATGCTATTCTGTCTGTCCGGCATCGGCGACAAGAAAAGACTATCTCGGCCCGGCTGCATTCGCTTCGGCGTACCGCTTTATAAAGGACAGCAGAGATGAGGGGAAAGAAGAGAGGATTCCGGAAGTTGCTTGCGACAGTGGAGTGTGGAGGTGTCATTTCGCTGCTGAGTGCAGCGAAGTCTGTCCGAAAAACGTTGATCCAGCCAAAGCCGTGCAAAAGCTGAGGTGGGAGGCTGTTAAGCATAGCATTAGGAGTTTGCTGAGGTGGTAGGATGATTTTGGACTGGTTTAAGATCAAAGGTAGAAGCTTAAGCGGACTCTCGTTCTCTCTTCACAGAATAACGGGAATAATCCTTCTAATCTACCTCGTTCTCCACCTAACGTTTCTCACCTCCCTCAGGTACGGAAAGGACGTTTATCAATCGCTTATAGAAAAGACCGTGCAACCAGCCACGCTACCACTGGACTTGCTTTTAATACTCGCTACCTTTTACCACGCTTTTAACGGGATGAGAGTAATTTTACACGAGTTCGGCTTGGCTGTTGAGCTTAGAAGGGTTCTGATTTACATAACCTACGCTCTGACGATCATATTCTGGATTTACGCAAGCTACATAATGTACAAGTTCGTTGTGGGGTGATAGGGTGGAGGCAAGAACGAGAAACGTCCTTGAGCCTTTAGCATTCTTCTTCCAGTTGGTAACCGGAGCTTTGCTTTTCGTCTTCGTCATGTACCACCTCTACGTGACGCACTTGGCAGAACACGACGCTTTGAGTTACGAAAAAGTAGTTGAGAGACTGGCAAATCCAGGCTTTAAGGTCGCTTACTTCGTTTTTCTTGTTGTAGTAAGCTTCCACGCTTTCAACGGATTGAGGGCGATAATTCTCGACACGGACTTTGGAGCGAGAAACAAGAGGGCTGTAGACGTCTTCTGCTTCGCTCTATTTCTCATTGCCACGGCTTACGGCTCACTGCTTTTGATATCCTTCTAAAAAAATTTTAGTAGGGGAGATCGTAGTGCTCAACGACAATCTCATCGAGTCCGAGCTTTTCAAGGATTCTCAAAGGCACTTGCATTGAAACCTGAACTATCCCCGGAAGTCTGCCTATCTCAACCGCACCAGTTACAGTTACTCTGTTCAAAACCTCCTCAATCCTCATTCCGAAAAGATTTGCTGCCCTTTCGAAACCCCTTTGGGCAGCCTCGTTTATCGTCGGAGCCGAGCCTATTATCTGTAGGGGGGCCACCGGCTCAATTTCTATTCCCCTCTTTTTAGCCAAATCTTCGACTTTTTCCCACTCGTCCTTTCTCCAAGGTTTAGCGAGGGGAGGCAGATCCTCCTCTGGCGGGAGCAAAAGGGGTGCTTCAAGCTTCAGGTTTTTGAGAACGGAAACCTTAACGCTGACTTCAGCAGAAACATCCGTTGTATGACCGGCAACTTCTCCATCCCCCTGCATAGCGTGAACGTCTCCGGCGTAAATTCCTCCTCCATCAACCTTAACCGGAGCTATGACTATGCAGTTCTCCCTAACGGAATCCACATCGAGGTGCCCATCCGTCAGCGAATTCTCATACTCCTCTTTCGTTATTGCAAACTCGTGGGGGGCGTTGATTAGGAAGTATCCGAAATCTCCGGCGTTGTGCGAATCTGGAATGGTCACAGCTGGAATCGTCCCAAGCTGCCCCAAGTGAGGTCTGACTCTGGACACCATTCCTTGGATATCAGCCTTGGCGAAAACGAGAATTGGAACCTGTTTCGAATTTTTAGGAAGATTTGCATACTCCCAAGCTTTCTCAGCTACGCTTTTGGCAATGTCCTCTCCCACGGAAAAGGCGAAACCATTTTCTATCAGCATCGTGTAGCCGTATTTCATCTTAAAAGGAGATGCCGGATGTCCGCATTTTTTACATCTAACAGCATTTTGCCCGATTCCTTTCACTTCAAAATCCGTCCACTTCTCTCCGCAGTTCGGACACTTCTTAGCCACGTAAGGATCGCCAACGAAAGCTCCTTCAACCGGTTCGTCAACTCCTGAGGAAGTTGCTTTCGAAAGAACTTTGATCTCTTCAACTTTTATTGCAACAGCATCTCCAATCTTAGCATTTTCAACGTCAACAGGCAAAGCAACTTCATGTCCTCCCCTTATGTTGGGAGTTATCATCGGACCCCAGCAGCCCGGAGAGGTTAGGAAAACTATTCTTCCACCGTCGGAAACAACTCCGGCTCTCTTCACCTTCGGCCCGATTATGCCGTCGGTAAAAGAACCGTTGTAAACAACATCCTCTGCCATACGAAATCTTATAATGATCAAACAATATAAAATTTGGTGTGATAAAGAGGACGATATGCCAGATATGCAAGTGCGACTGTGGAGCGATAGCAGAAGTGGAGAATGATAAAGTTGTTAGGATTTTTGGAGATAGAGACGATCCGAACTCTATGGGAAAGCTCTGCGTAAAAGGAAGAAATTACACAAAAGTTTTGTACCATCCGAACAGAATCAAAAAACCACTCCTTAACGTTGGTAAAAGGGGAAGCCCCGAGTGGAAGGAGATTAGCTGGGAGAAAGCTCTTGACATCATAGCCGAAAAACTCCTCGAATTAAAAAGAGAAGGTTTAGAAGAGAGCCTCGTTTTCCTCCACGGACCTTCAGCAAGAATCGTTGACAGGAGTGTCGTTAAGAGATTCGCAAACATCTTTGGAACACCTAACGTAACCGGAAGCTGGGCTTACTGCGTTGGATCGATGGTTTTGGCATCGCAGCTTCTCTTAGGCTTCCCCTACCCGATCTGCGATTTTGAGAATTCAAAGCTGATAGTTCTCTGGGGAGCAAATCCGGCGGTTTCAAAAGTTCACAGGTACGGTGGAGTTTTCGAGGAAATTGTTAAAGCTAAGAGGAAAGGAGCGAAAGTGATCGTAATAGATCCGAGAAGAAGTGAGAGTGCGAAAATAGCGGACATCCACATCAGAGTTCGTCCCGGAAGCGACATCTACTTAGCCCTCGGAATTCTGAACCGTTTAATTAAAAAAGAGCTTCACAATGCGGAATTCGTTGAAAAACACGTTTTGGGGTTTGAAAAGCTGAGGAGAGAAGTTGAGAAATACACTCCAGATTTCGTTGAGAAGAAAACCGACGTGCCAAGAGAGTTGATAGAGATAGCTGCGGAGCTAATAGGGAAGGTAAAGCCCGCTTCGATAGATTTCAGAGAGGGTATTTTACACAGTATCAACGGCTTTCAAACGGCAAGAGCGATTCTGAGTATAGCTGCGATAACCGGGAACGTGGATGTTAAAGGTGGAATAATCAGGAACCCTTCGGTAAAGCTGAACGATATAACTCTAAAAGAGCCGGACAAAAAACCATTCTGGAAGGATAAGTTTCCCCTCGCCAAAGACGGGAGCGCTTATTTAAGTGAGGCGATTCTTTCCGACGGTTATCCGGTTAAGGTTCTAATAGTGTTCAAATCGAATCCTGTTTTGACCCTTCCAAATTCCAAAAGGTTCATCGAAGCTTTAGAGAGAATAGAGCTGATCGTAGTCCACGATATATTTCTAACTGCCACCTGCAAATACGCGGATGTAGTTTTGCCGGCGTCAACTTTCCTTGAAAAAGCGGAGATAGATGCGGTTCCGTTGAAAAAGCACAGATGGGTGAGAGTGAAGAGGAGAGTGGTTAATCCGGTTGGTGAGGCAAAATCCGAGGTTGAATTCGTAGTTGCTCTTGCGAAAAAGCTCGGATACGAAAAATTCTTTCCGTATTCCTCCGAAGAAGACGTGATAAGGGAGTTGCTCAGGGGAAGTGAAGTGGAGAAGTACTCGGTCGAAGAACTTGAAAAAGGAGTCCGTCTCGATAATCCCATTGGCGAGATGAGAAAATCCGGTTTTCCAACCCCCTCCGGAAAGATTGAGCTCTTCCCAGAGATTTTAGAGAAGGTAGGTGCTCAAAAGTTTGAGATACTCGAAGAAGATTCTGAGGAGTTTCCCTACTATTTAATAACTGGAGCGAGGGTACTTCCCTTCTACCACTCCCAATTTAGAAACGTGGAAAGTTTGGTCAAACTCAATCCAGAACCGATAGCCGAAGTTGGAGTGGAGATAGCAAGAAATGAAGGTATCTCAAACGGAGATTTCGTGGAGATCGAAACGAAGTTCGGAAACTTAAAAGTAAAAGCCGCCGTTAACAAAGATTTACATCCCCTTACAGTCTCAGTTCCCCACGGATGGGAGGAGAGCAATGCGAATTTTTTAACCGGAAGCGTATTCGATCCTTTGTCGGGAGCGCCGATGTATAGAGGAATCAAATGCAACGTAAGGAAAGTTCACGAGAGCTCCTGAGAATTAGCAAGGTATTGCCGATCACTTTAAATTCCCGTTCTTAACACCGTTATCTAATGAGGTACTCGACTCACTGCACATGCTGCGAGGGGATTGATGAGAGAATTGCAAATCCGAAGCATCATCCGACTTACGAGGTTACTTGGAAGTGTAACTTAAACTGCGTTTACTGCTATTCGAGAATTGCGGTAGAAAAGGGAAAAGCTCCTCTTCCCGGCTATTACGGAGATACGGATAACGTCAAGGGGATAACCATCTCACAGTACGGGGAACCGCTTGTTGCGGGTGTTGATGAAGTTGTCAGAATTGCAAAAGAATTAAAGGACATGTTCGAAGCGAGACTTGATCTGCAAACCAACGGCACGCTTATAAGAGAGAAAGACGTGAAAAAGCTTGAGAAAGTGTTCGATCTCGTGATGATAAGTTTGGACGTTTTTGATAGAGAGAAATACGTGAAAATTACCGGAAAAGATCACTTTAACGACGTAGTTAATGCGATAAAGCTTTGCAAGGATTCGGGCATGGAAACGATAGTGAGATGCATACACATGCCCGGAATAAACGACGAAGATCTTTTCAAACTCGCCGAATTCGTTTCCAAACACGATTTAGAGCTATTTCTCCAGCCATTATCCGTTTACGAAGAAGAACCACTTTTAAAGCTTGGTCTCGACATGGAGAGAGTTGAAAGCCTCTACGACTTCGTTAAGACTGTCGAAAAGCTTGAGGAGATAGCGGATGTAAGAATTCCCGGCTGTTTTATCTCGAACCTCAGGAGAATCTCAAAGGTTTTCGGAGAGGAGTTCATAAAAAACATCAGAAGAAATGCCAAAGGAAAATCCCCAGAAATGAAGAGGGAGAGGAAATTCGTTCTTTAGGTTGATTGAGCTTCTCCGCAAATCAGTACACTTCGAAGTAGTGAGCGAGCTTTTTAAAAGCTATGGAATTTAAAACCCCTCGAATAAATTAAAAGAAAAAGAAGAAAAGCTGTAAAATCCCAGTTTTTTATTCGTAACGCTGCACAACTTGAAAAGATTTTAGCATGATAGAATCTAAGTCGTTGTATTCATACCAGCGAAGGAAAGACCGAAAAATGTCTGAAACAACTTCTCAGAGCATTGCGGGAGTTAGACTAACCGTAAGAACAACTATTCCAGCGATGAGAATCCCAAGGTATATAAAAATCACGGACTTCAGGGGGTTCATTCTAAGGAGAAAAGCTATCAGCGTTCCAGTCCAAGCCCCAGTTACCGGCAGAGGAATTGAAACGAAAATTGTCAAGCCGATATAGCCGTATTTTTCCACGACACTTTTCCTTCTCACTGCCAAATCAACGCACTTATTGTAAATTTTTCCAATCACCGGAAATATCTCTATTATCCTCTCCACTCTTTTTAAAAGAAGGAGAATTACCGGAACCGGGATCATGTTTCCGAGAACGGCAAGAAAATACGCTTCAATCGGAGAGAAGCCGAAATATAAGGCGAGGGGAATCCCCCCTCTCAGCTCAGAAATAGGCGAAGCGGAAGTTAAAACCACCAAAACTTCTTTCAACCTCTCACCTTTTCGATCGCTTTAACCGCCTTCCATAAAAAACTGTTGTAGCAGACGTCCAGATTTTTTTTCAAACCTTCTCTAACTATAGCTCCGTTGATAAAATCTATCTCCGTCCTTCTATTCCTGAGCACGTCCTGAAGCATTGAAGAGATGTTTTCGGCTGTTTTTTCCGCCACAGTTTTAACAGCATTTACGGCATCAATGTCGTATCCAATGCTTTTTGCAACGTTTTCAGATTCCTTTGCAGTTTTCTCAGCTATCTCCCAAAGAAATTCGTTT
>WAQS01000109.1 GCA_015520115.1 Ferroglobus sp. | reverse complement strand
GTGTTAACATCCACAGACAGATTTACGAGCCTTAACATCTATCAACACTCCGCGGAAGAATATATAGAGGTTGTTCAGAATTCAAAGAAACTAACATCACCGTCTTCGAAAATTGCATAACTTCTCTTCCCGCTCAAATAACCGCAAACCTCTCCGGGGTTTACCACTGTAGCTTCATTCTCCTTCCTTTTTTCAGCTTTGTGGGTGTGCCCAACAACCACCAACTCGTACTTCTTGCTAAGCGCTCTAACTATCTCTTCGCTCGTACCGTGGTAAACCACTCCAGAGGGGAATTCAACGACATCTCCTATCTTCCAACCCCTTTCCAAAGCAATCTGAACGAGTTTCTCCCTATCCCCATCGTTGTTTCCGAAGGATATGTACATTCTCTCGAATTCAAAGGATCTAAGGCTGAAAGGAGATATGACGTCTCCGGCGTGAACTACAAAATCGAACCTCTCCTTTTTCACTTCCTCCTGCAGATCCCTTATCGCAGCCACGTTGTCGTGAGTGTCCGATATAAGCAAAATCCTCATGGAATTGAAGTGGTAGTTGTCGTTTAATTTATTTTCTGATTATTTCAGCTCCATCTTTCCTCCCGACTATTACCAAATCAACCATCTCCGAAGGGAAAACTCCGTGCTCGATGATTCCGGGGATTCTGAAATCTCTTTCTATTCTCCCGACATCTATTTTCTCCACCTCCACATCGGCTATGTAGTTTCCGTTATCAGAAATAACAGGTCCGAGCTTCTTCACGCTCATTCTGAGCTTGCAATTGTAACCAAGCTCCTTCAGTCTTTTCTCCACGAATCCGTAAGCGAAGGGGAGAATTTCAACTGGAATCGGCATATTCAAACTTTCAACGATCTTACTCTCATCGACTATTACGTAAAACTTCTTGGAAGCTTCGGCAACAATTTTCTCTCTCGTTAAAGCTCCTCCACCACCTTTGATCAGGTTGAGATTGGGATCAACCTGATCTGCTCCATCCACGCAAAGATCAGGCTCGGGATGTTCAAGGAGGGATGTTACTCTCAATCCGTTCTTTACAGCTATAATTTCAGTGTCGTAGGATGTGGGGATAACTTCAATTCTCAACCCCTCTTTTTTAACGAATTCCCCAAGCTTTTCGATGAATATCCTTACGGTGCTTCCGCTTCCGAGCCCGAGAACGATTCCGTTTTCGACAAATTCCAAAGCTTTTTCAGCCGCTTTCTCCTTCACCGTACCACCTCTCAAGGATTTTAAAGTCAATTCTGGCTGTAGAATCCAATGTAAGAGGGGTTATCGAAACGTAACCCTTCCTTATAGCCCATATATCCGTTCCCTCTTCAGCTTCCTTAACTTCCTTGCCGTCTATCCAATAATACTTCCTTCCCCTCGGATCGAACCTAACATCTATCCTCGTCTTGTACATTCTTCTGGCTAATCTGGTAAAAACAACCTTTCCGTTCCAGTTTTGGGGGACATTCACATTAAGCAAGTCAACTCCTTCCGGCAGACCTTTTCTCAGAACTCTCTCAGCAAGTGCCCTCAAAATTTTCTTGGCGTTTTCGAAGTCGTACTCTTTAAAAACGAACTCAAATTTGTCTTTATCGTGAGCTTCAACGCTTATCGCAATAGCCTTACACCCCTGCGTTGCCGCTTCCAAAGCCGCTCCTATCGTGCCTGAAGTTGTTACCGCTTCAGTTGACAGATTTTCTCCAAGGTTTATCCCAGAAACAACCAAGTCCGGCAACTCACCTATGATTTCGTAAATCCCTATGATTACGGAATCTGTAGGCGTTCCATCCACAGCGTGAATCTTCATTCCGTTGAAGCTGACTTCTCCAACCCTAATCGGTTCCATTATCGAAATGCTCCTTCCAACTCCACTTTTCTGGGTTGCCGGAGCTACGACGAAAACTTCCCCTAAGTCGGACAAAGCTTCGTAGCAAGCTTTCAGTCCGGAGGAGTAAAGTCCGTCATCGTTGGTTATTAGGATCTTTTTCATCGAGCTAATTTTTTCAGCTCTTCATGTAAACTTTGCCATAAAACTTATTGAGAACTTAGGAGAGATAAAATAGATGATAGTTGAATCGTACCTTTACGAGAAGCTCAACGGTAAGGTTAGATGTAAAACTTGCATGCACTACTGTGTTCTTTCCGAAGACAAGTGGGGAATCTGTAGAGTTAGAAAGAACGAAAACGGTAAGCTCATGGTTTACAATTACGGAATGGTTTCGTCGATAGCTGTAGATCCGATAGAGAAGAAGCCTTTCCACCATTTCATGCCGGGAAGTAGAGTTCTCTCTTTTGGTGGCGTTAGCTGTAACTTCCGCTGCTCTCACTGTCAGAATTACGAGATTAGTTTCGCCGATTTGACGTTCCCGTATTTAAGGGAGCTGACGCCAGAAGATGTTCTAAACATGCTGAAGGAAAGAGATGCTGATGGCGTTGCTTGGACGTACAACGAGCCGAGCATATGGCACGAATTTGCTTATGATGCCAACAAGCTCGTAAAAGAGGAAGGTTATTACGCTACTTACGTAACAAACGGTTATTTGAGCTTTGAAGCCATAGACGAGATATCGAAGTATCTCGATGCGGCAAACGTTGACGTTAAAGCGTTCAACGAGGAATTTTACAGGAAAATCTGCAAAGCCAAGCTCGAAAAAGTTCTCGAAGCTGTGGAGTATCTGTACAAAAAAGGTGTGTTCATAGAAATCACGTATCTCGTCATTCCGGAGCTTAACGATAAAAGGGAGGAAATTAAAAACTTTGCCGAATGGGTAGCTGGGATAGATAGAAGAATCCCTGTGCACTTTTCAAGGTTCCATCCGGATTTTCAGATGCTGGATAAGAACCCTACTCCAATAAAAACCCTTGAGATGGCTGTAGAAGTTGCAAGAGAATACCTCGACTACGTTTACATAGGCAACGTTTGGGGGCATAAGTATGAGGACACTTTCTGCCCCAACTGCGGCTACTTGCTGATAGACCGACACGGCTTTTACATCGTGAAAAATAATTTAAAAGGTAACAGATGTCCGAACTGTGGAGAGAAGCAGAACTTCGTTCTGGAGGTGAAAAGGTGATTAAAACCCATAAGCTCGCTTCCAAAGAATGGGTTGGAGAGGCTGTAGAGGTGAAGGACGGATTTGCCAAGGTTAGATTGAAAACAAGGGAAGAGATGAAAGTGGACGAATATGGGTTGATTCATGGCGGATTCACTTTCGGAGCCGCTGATTTGGCAGCGATGCTTGCAGTTAATGAAGAAACGGTCGTTTTATACAAAGCAGAAGTTAAGTTCACCGCACCGGTTAAACTCGGGGAGGAAATAGTCGCCACAGCCAAAGTCGTGGAGGTTGACGGAAGAAAGAGAAAAGTTGAAGTGGAAGCTTGGACCGACAAAAAAGTTTTGGAAGGAGTTATGTACTGCTACGTTCCAGAAAAACACGTTTTAAGCTAATCCTCCAGTTTCTTTTTAATCTCCTGATAAATCCTCGCTTGGAGACCGTGGAACCTTGAGTACCCTTCAGCCAACCTCTGATCTATTGCCAGAGAATCGAAGGACGTTAACTCCTCTCTATACAAAGCGTAATCCGAATACCTCGCCACCGGGGTGCAGCTACCTTTGAACAACTTCACCTTTACCCACCCGGTAACTCTCTCCTGAGTTTTGTCGATGAATGCATTCAAAGCTTCAAACAGCGGCTCGTTTACAAGTCCGTGATAAACGAGCTCAGCCCATTCCTCTTCAACGAATTTTTTGAATTTCAGTTCCCTTCTCGTTAGCACAAGCTTTTCGAGATCTCTGTGGGCTGTTATTAAAATCGTAGCGGCAGGATGCTCGTAGTTTTCCCTTGCTTTGAGTCCGAGAACTCTGTCTTCCATCATGTCAACCCTTCCGACTCCATGAATTCCACCTATTTCATTAAGATGCCTTATCAGATCTACTCCGTCCATTCTTTCTCCGTTAACGGCTACCGGAATCCCTTTTTCAAACTCTATGGTGAGAATTTCCGGAACGTCGGGAGCTTCTTCTGGAGAGTTCGTCCACTCGTAAATATCCTCCGGAGGGATGTACGATGGATCTTCAAGCTTACCTCCTTCTATACTCCTGCTCCAAAGGTTTTCATCTATGCTCCAAGGCTTATCCTTGGTTACTGGAATATCTATTCCGTGCTTTTTCGCATATTCGATCTCCCATTCCCTCGTAAGATTGAGCTCCCTCATCGGAGCTACAACTTTAAATCCGTGCTGGAAAAAGATGTTGTCGAATCTAAGCTGATCGTTTCCCTTTCCGGTTGCTCCGTGAGCGACTGCTTCAGCGTTCTCTTTTTTAGCGATTTCAACGACTTTTTCGGCAATTATCGGTCTCGCTAAAGCCGTTCCAAGGACGTAACCTTCATACTCTCCGTTTGCTTTTATTAGCTGAAATAGGGCTTTTACGAAGTCTTCTTTGGCATCAACGGTGTAGTGCTTGTCAGCATATCTCCTCCCCCTTTCCTCAGCTTTTCTTAACTCTTCCTCCGGTTGTCCTATATCCACGGTTACCGTCACGACTTCCTCAAATCCGTATTTTTCTTTAAGCAAAGGTATGCAGACCGTGGTGTCTAATCCGCCAGAGTAGCATAAAACTACCTTCGACATAGATGAAGTCTTCAGTAAGTTTTATTTAAAAAAGTTGTTACTTTCACGGTTGGGGCGTTAACTTTACGAATAACGAATGGCTTCTATTTTGGAGCGTAGACCGAGGCTAATATAACGTTGAAAATCTCGAAAGCAATGCTGAATTCAACTTTGAAGATTTGGGGGTGATTTAAAATTATGGCAAAGGTAATCGAAGCTGTGTATGAATAACGGTGTTTTTAAACCTCTCGAAAAAGTTGATTTGCCTGAAAAAACAAAGCTTAGAATTAGAATTGAAGCTGTAAAACCATCTGGTATACTGGACATTGCAAAGGAGTTCAGAAAGAGGATAAATTTAGATGAGATACAAGACGATCCACTTCAGGTTCTACTTGAAATGAGAGACATATTATGATAGTCGTGGATACTTCGGTTTGGGTAGACTTATTCATAACCAAAAAACAAGGTAAGAAGTGATCTGGCTGAAAAAGTTTTTGAAATTATTGAGGAGAAAGAGATGGAGATTTATGCACCCAAACTCTTTATTATTGAGTTCACAAGCATGATGAAGAGGTTGGTAGGGGACATGATACCTACGAACGTTTTTCGACAAGATTAATCTTCTGGATGAGGCAGTCATATTCGAAACGGCGAAAAATGTAGCCTTAAAAGTTCATCCAAGAGTAGCGGACGCTTACTTCATCGCTACAGCAAAGCTTACGAACTCAATCCTGATAGCTAATGACAAGGTGATGGTAGAGAATGCTAAAAAGTATGGAATCGAAGCTTATTATTTGATCGAAGAGTTTGATAAAGCTATGAACGGAGTAAAAGAGTTACAACATTCTTAGCACAGACCAAACCTGATAGATTCCAAACAGCACAGTCGGAATTAAAGCGCAGACGAAAGCATTTCTTAGCTCGATTCCCCTCGCGTGTTTGATTGCGAAGCTCCATATAACTAAGCTCCATACAGTTACCGCTAAGCTTATGACCACATTTGAGTATATGAGTTCTCTTGGTATAATACTCGTTAAAACTTCACCCAGCAATTCTGGATTTGTCTGAAGTTCGAATATGTTTATCTCCGGCACTGCGGAGTTTGCAACATAGTATGCTGAAAGAGAGGCTGTTATTGCTGAGCCTATAAGCGAGGGTAGAAATCCGTACCCAACAAATTCGAATGTTCTTCTAAAAGAACCTTCACCACCGAAGAATGCAGATATGGCATGCATAACCAGCGCAATTATGAACCACACTGCAAATACCCCAATAAACGATCCAATTACTCCGATGTACGCCCCAATGACGAAAAACTTCGCTATATCTTCTGGAAGGGCTTGGGACATTTTCGTTATCAGCAAGTATTGGTATAATGCAGCGATGGTTGCTAAGAGTGCTACGATAATCAGCGGATATCTCAGTTGAACGCTTTTGTATTTTAAGTCATCGAAGAACGCATTCGGATTCGTTATCAGCTTCATGCAGCGAACGAAAATTATGCGGTATATTAAACTTTTCATTTCCGAAAAGTTTAAAATTTTTGGACTATTACAAAATCTTTGGAAGAGTCCAATCCTCTTGGACTGTGATAGAATAGTAAAGTATAAATTCTGGATATATGGGTTGAAGTTAAAAGTATGAACTTTCAGAGCCTTAAAATTTTGGATATCGCAATTGATAAGAAAACAATCGAAATTCTTGAATCCATCGAAAAAAATGATCTTCCTTCAATAAAAAAGAAATATCCAAAATCCACGCTGTACCACTTAATTTCAAAGTTGAAATCGGAAAATTTGCTCGAAAAGAGAAAGAACAAATATTGTTTAACCCACAGAGGGAGATTTTATCTAAAAATGCTGAGGAAGTTCGGTAAATGCCTGGAAAAGTTTCAGGAAATTTCAAAGATGTTTCCAGATCACATTGTAGAATTTCCCGAGGAGTTCGTTATGAGGTTGGACGAGCTTAATCGTCTCGAAGTGGTTTCAGCCGATAACACGAACGTTTTGAGACCATTGAAAGTTTTGATGGATCTAATAACTCAATCAAAAGAAATACGGGCGGTAAGTCCGATGTTTTACCCAGATTATCCAACCATATTTGAAAAGGTCGTGGAAAAAATGAGAGTCATCGAGTTGGTTGTAACTGAAGATGTCTGGAGACTCATCGAAGTTTACGATCACATAGAGGATCTCCCGGAAAAATTCAGCGTTTATGTGGTCGACGAACAACCGCATTTAGCCATCACTGTTTCCGACGTTTTTCTTTCGATGAATTTTTACAGGAACTCCGGAGATTTTGATTTTTTGAGAACGCTGATCTCCAGAAGCAAAAAAGCTCTGAAGTTTGGAAACGACCTCTTCGAATTTTATAAAGACAAATCCGAAAAAGTTCTGTGAAATTGAAAACTTATACAGCATTTCGATAATCCTCCACGAGAACTCCTCCGTATCCTACGTAAAAAATCCTGTCGGGAGACAAAGCTGAAATTACTTCCTTTCTGTGGGTAACGGCTATAAGCGTGATTCCGGCTTTTCTAACAACTTCAGCAAGCTTCCTTGCAACCCTCATAGCCGTTACTTCGTCAAGATGAGCTGCGAATTCGTCTATTAGCAACAAACTCGGTTTTTCAGCTAAACATAAAGCGAGTTTGAACCTCTCCTTTTGCCCGGTGGAAAGCTCTTTGTACTTAGCCCTGTAAAGAACAGCATCGCTGATCCCGCAAACGTTTAGGATCTCCACCGCCAGATATATGTCTCCACAAACTTTGTAAACCTGCTCTATCACGCTTTTTTCACTTATCTCAGGTTCGACGTCTCCGGGAATTATTGCGGAAATTCTCTCAGCCTTGACTTCAACCTTTCCTGTGGTTGGTTTTTCGATTCCGAGGATGAGCTTTAGAAGAGTCGTCTTTCCCGCACCGCTCGCTCCAACAACAGCCACTATTTCTCCCGGCTTAAGTTCGAAGTTCACATCCCTGAAAATGTACCTCTCAACAACTCTCTGCTTTACTCCAAAGGATTTGAGAACGAATTGAACATCCTCTGACACCCTCGATAGGTCGAGAGTTGTGGAGAAAACTTTTGAAACGTTTTCAAACTTAAGCTTTTCCATAGGAGCCACGTTACCGTATCTTGGCAAGCATAATTTTCCTCCGTGCTTCTTAGCTTCCTCGTCGCTTTTGAGAAACTCTTCTACGTATTTTTTCGCTTCGTCGGTTAGTGGTCTGTAGAGAACGGGTTTTCCGCTCGCAGTCTCCCAGAGATAGTAAAAACCAGCCTTTTCGAAGAACGGATTGAATCTCGCCATCTGGGCTATAGTTTCAACCAAGTGCTTTCTCATTCTCATCTCCGGAACTCTTCTTTCAGCGATCCACTCCACCGCAACCTCAACAGCCAATTTGCCTATTCCATCTGCTCTATAATCTGGGTGAACTACCACTCTCGCTATTCTTGAAGCAGCGGAATTACACTCTTTCATAGCTTTCTTACTCGCCAATTCCCAAAGCTTGTGTCTCGCAATTTTCAGACTGTGCTTCGACTTTAACTCGGAAAAAATTTCTTTCATTTCCTCCTCCGGGGAGTATACTTTTTCGAACCACTCCTTCGGAAAAACTCTTTCCCTGATGTTTTTTACTATCTCATCTCCAAGCTTCCGGTGCATTAGAGGGACCGGCGGATCAACCCTAACATATGCGATTATCTCAGGTTCGTAGGGTTGTCTATCTTTCAACTCAAAAACGAGGAAGCGGGAAGCCGGAGTTGAACCCTTTATCTCAACTATGTGTACCTCTCCTCCGCAATCACACCTAATTTTGACGTTAGATTCAATAAGCTTCCCGCAATTTTCGCACTTCCACAAAGCAACCTTGCTCTTCTGACTTGCGTAATGATACTGCTCCAACTCAGCTATAGCCTCAAAATCCTTCTCGTAAACAGCCTCTCTTGCGAGAATTTTGTAGGAGTACACATTTCTCCCAAAACTCGTTCTACTCAGAGTTACCTCTTTTTTGAAAAAGCTCCAAGCTTTAACCTTCTCTCCCTCATAAATCCTGAAAAGATCGTAATCGTCAAAAAACAAAGTTTTCCTTCCAAGCACATCTTTCGGCTTAGTTTTGGGAACTACTTCAACCTCGTCCCCTTCAAAAAACCAAGAAGCAACACTACCGCTCGTGTACAAAACGAGATCGTTTTCAAGCTCTATCGTGCCAAACCACTTTCTGTGAACGTTGCTTTTTACAACTCTGGTAATCATAAAAAAATTAAAGTCGCAGAAAATAAATCGTTTTCGTGAGGGGACTTATAGTTAAAGAGCCGTACGCAAGCATGATTGTTAGAGGAGAGAAGATCTGGGAAATCAGAAAGAGGAGCACGAACATCAGAGGTAAAATTCTGATAATATCGGGTGGATATGTCGTAGGAGAGGTTGAGATAGCCGATGTTCTTGGACCCTTCTCTCCAGAGGAGTTGGCAAAATTCGAAAAATTCCATAGAGTAAGTGAAGAGGAATTGAAAAGGTACTCTCAAGGAAAAAGACTCTACGCATGGGTTTTGAAAAATCCAAAGGAGTTCGAAGAGAAAAAGAAAGTCGAGATTCCGAGAGGGGCTCAGGTTTGGGTAAAGCTGTAATCAGAAAACCCAGCCCTCATCATCGAATCAGCAAAGGGGTATCTCATCATCAAAAAGTTGTTTAAGTAATCGGGAATTAAAGCTTACCCTCCCGCCGCTGAAATGATAATTCTCTTTTGGAGCTTTTCGTGGATATCCATAGAGCATAGGATCACTACCTCCGTTCTCGGAATTGAAATATAGGGTTCTTTTTCCTTCAGACAAACGAAAACTTCCGGGTTTTCACAGACGATCGCATCACCGATAACTTCTACCGAAGAAGAGATTTCAGAAAGGAATCTTCCGAGTATTTCTTTCGCTCTGTCCTTAGAAAATCCAAGAAGATGAACAAATACTTCCACAGCCATAGTTTTTTCTGGGAGATTTTAGGGTTTCGCTTAGAGAATAAAAAAATTTAAATTGCCTGAAAACATCGCCGATAGAGATGAAGGAGCAAGTCGAAGTAAGGCAGCTTAGGGAAGGAGGGTATATCGTAATTGATGATGAACCTTGCGAAATAGTCAGCATCTCTGTAAGCAAACCGGGAAAGCACGGAGCGGCTAAGGCGAGAATAGATGCGATAGGAATCTTCGACGGGCAAAAGAGAAGTATCGTGCAGCCAGTTAC